>NZ_VLTE01000285.1:0-762 GCF_007558965.1 Bacillus sp. HY001
CTAGATATTCATATGAAATAGGGGGCAAAGGATATATCAGAGACTTTTAGAAATGGAATACTAACAAGTGAAATTTTCTTATAAATTTAACGTATTTCCCGAAAGAATTTTCATTCCTCAAGCGTGTGAAGGGCGTAGCCCGACGATAGGTGGGAGATGAATTTCGGTACGCGACTTGGAAAAAATGTTGCTTCTTTTCGATATAAAATTAAATAATTTAAATATTAGGTGTTGCTTGTTGCGAAAAATAAGTACGCAACATGGGAAGAATGTTGCTTGTTTTAGTAAAAGAGTACGTAACATGGGAAAAGTGTTGCATGTTTTGCAGGAAAGGTACGCAAGATGGAAAAGATGTTGCGTGTGTAACTTCTAATTAGTGAAAAACAAATTTTGTAAACTTATAAAAATTTAGTGTGTTTTGGCTATTAAAAATACGAAAGGAAATTCTTGAATATAAATTTACATAAAAAAGAAGCATAGAAAAAGCTTTAGTTCTATACTTCTTACCTCATTAATAATCTAGTTTTCTCTCAAGCATTGGCTTAAAATCCACTACTAATAGAACTAATTATTTTTTTAACATTTATAGATGTAATGCTATAAAAACAATAGCGTTATGTAGTGAGTGAATCAAAACAACAATCCAAAAAGCAGATATTGTAATTTCAACTTTTTCATTCTTTTTTTGATATACCCAATAAGCATAGTTATATAATACTCCAATTATTGCTGTAACGACTATATAAGTAATACCATCTGAAT
>NZ_VLTE01000286.1:0-459 GCF_007558965.1 Bacillus sp. HY001
CTAGTGTCAAGGCATCCACCGTGCGCCCTTTCTAACTTAACCAAACTAAAAATTAAAAAATATGAGCTACACTGTTATCTAGTTTTCAAAGAACATACCATTTGCTATTTAAAATAGCTTTTTGGTGGAGCCTAGCGGGATCGAACCGCTGACCTCCTGCGTGCAAGGCAGGCGCTCTCCCAGCTGAGCTAAGGCCCCAAAAGTTGTATGGTGGGCCTAAATGGACTCGAACCATCGACCTCACGCTTATCAGGCGTGCGCTCTAACCAGCTGAGCTATAGGCCCATACAAATTGCAGGATTTATTTATATCATATCCTCATTTAAGAGTCAACATTGAATTGAACTCTCAAAACTAAACGAAAACGAAACACGGAAACTTATATTGATGAACAGCGTTCATCAATTCTCCATAGAAAGGAGGTGATCCAGCCGCACCTTCCGATACGGCTACCTTGTT
>NZ_VLTE01000287.1:0-448 GCF_007558965.1 Bacillus sp. HY001
CACTTCTATTTATGGAATAAAGCTCAATAAGAAAATTGATTTATAGAAAAATACACTTAAAAGAAAAGGGGAAGAGAAGGGTTGAGAAAATGAAAAAACCACGAAACACCTTGATATGAAAGCGCTTCGTGGTTTTTTAGATGTTTCAAACACATCATTTAAGAATTTCTTCTTCTTTTGAGTGTATATCGTATACATAAGAAAATTGAGTATTATTATTCGATTCCTTCGTTATCCTAACATTTGTATCGATTTTTATGGAAATGGATTGTTTACAGCCTCTGTATATCCTCTTGCCAATTTGAATCAACTTAGATTTTATTCAACTGATTTTTTATTAGAATCTTTCTCTAAAAATTCTCTGAAATCATCTCCCCAATCACAGATAGAGTTTACAACGGGTTCTAGAAGTAAACCAATTTCACTCAGTTGATACTCTACTTTAGGA
>NZ_VLTE01000288.1:0-200 GCF_007558965.1 Bacillus sp. HY001
AGAATGAGTGATAGATACTATAAGCTATTTGGAAAATCTGTTTCACAGTTAGCTTTACAGAAACGATTTACAAAGATCAAGAAGCGAAAGAGATATGAGTGGTTAAATGACATCAACGCACAAGTTCCTAAACAGGCTTCAAAAGATTTTGATACGGCGAGAAAACATTCGTTCAAAAAGTACAAAAATGGTTATCACAC
>NZ_VLTE01000289.1:0-896 GCF_007558965.1 Bacillus sp. HY001
AACTGAGCTAATGGCTCGTAAATGGCTGGGCTAGCTGGATTCGAACCAGCGCATGACGGAGTCAAAGTCCGTTGCCTTACCGCTTGGCTATAGCCCATTAATATTTACTAGTATGGTTATCTTTTCAAAAAAATAAACCCTCTCAGGTTATTTTAAAGAAAATGGTGGAGGGGGGCAGATTCGAACTGCCGAACCCGAAGGAGCGGATTTACAGTCCGCCGCGTTTAGCCACTTCGCTACCCCTCCGACATTTAAAATATATATGGTGGAGGATGACGGGATCGAACCGCCGACCCCCTGCTTGTAAGGCAGGTGCTCTCCCAGCTGAGCTAATCCTCCAAAAGTGGTGACCCGTACGGGATTCGAACCCGTGTTACCGCCGTGAAAGGGCGGTGTCTTAACCACTTGACCAACGGGCCAAAAATTTAAAACTTTTTCCAAGCTTCCAACCGGGCTTGAACCGGTGACCTCTTCCTTACCATGGAAGTACTCTACCAGCTGAGCTATGGAAGCATAATGGCTCCGCAGGTAGGAATCGAACCTACGACCGATCGGTTAACAGCCGATAGCTCTACCGCTGAGCTACTGCGGAATAATACAAGCCTGGCAACGTCCTACTCTCACAGGGACAAGGTCCCAACTACCATCGGCGCTAGAGAGCTTAACTTCCGTGTTCGGTATGGGAACGGGTGTGACCTCTCTGCCATCATTACCAGACTTTTATCATTATACACATTCTTTTCAGAATGTCAAAAGGAATTTTAATATATATTCCTTCAAAACTAGATAACATTGCTACATATTATATGGTTAAGTCCTCGATCTATTAGTATTCGTCAGCTCCACATGTCACCACGCTTCCACCTCGAACCTATCAACCTGATCATCTTTCAGGG
>NZ_VLTE01000290.1:0-329 GCF_007558965.1 Bacillus sp. HY001
AAGGGTGTAACGCGTGAAATATTATCAAAAGTAAACGCATTAATTGATATTGGTTTAGGATATCTATCCCTAAATCGTGGAACAGACACTTTATCAGGCGGCGAGGCTCAGCGAATAAAAATTGCAAAATATTTAAGCAGCTCATTATCTGATTTAGTTTATATTTTTGATGAACCTAGTGTTGGGTTACACCCACATGATATTATCCTTATTAAACAAGCACTAACTAAACTAAAAGAACAAGGTAATACAGTTATATTAGTTGAACATAATCCTAGCATCATAGAAATGGCTGACTATATTGTAGAAATGGGACCAAAAGCTGGGAC
>NZ_VLTE01000291.1:0-212 GCF_007558965.1 Bacillus sp. HY001
CCTTCACAATTTCTTATTGTAAAGTGAAAATAAAAGATAAAAAAATATTAAACCTATAAAACCCAGTGATATCAGAATGTATGAGATCATTGGGTTTTATTTGGATATTTAATAGTTTTTTTTATTATTACATGTTTAAAGGTGTAGGAATTATTTGATGCGTCTATAAAAGTGTACCTTTACAGATATACATAAACCTTTAGGGAAATACA
>NZ_VLTE01000292.1:0-293 GCF_007558965.1 Bacillus sp. HY001
TATCCATTTGCTAAACTATGTGTTTTTACACCATTTACCGCTTTTTGAATGCCAGATACACTAGATACACCCATTGCATTTATATTTGGATTGTTTTGTAATTGTTGCGATAGCTGAGAAGCAAAAGCTTCCTTATTAGCATAGCTAGTCCCATCTTTTTGTTGCACAATCCCTGCTTGTTCTGCAGCTTTCTGTGCATGATTTTTAAATCCTTGCACTTTTTGACTCAAGTGTTTGTTCCATGCAGCCTCTTTTTCTTGTTGTGGTACATCTGCAGGGAATTGCTTCATGAA
>NZ_VLTE01000293.1:0-268 GCF_007558965.1 Bacillus sp. HY001
AATGTTTCACCTCTAAACACAGGATGGTTAATCAAATTGAATTTATTAAACTTGTTGCCACTACATTTTAATTTTTAGTCAAGTCATTACGGTCAACTGCAATTGGAGGCTGTTCTAGCCATCCTTTTTCTCATATAATCTCTTACTTCTTTAGAGCAATTAATTTGACTAACCCTAACTCAAGCACCATTTTCAACGTTGTTTTTTGAATATTTAAGTACACTCCACTAATTTCAGTTGTATTAATAGGTCTTCGTTTAGTTAACCA
>NZ_VLTE01000031.1:0-236635 GCF_007558965.1 Bacillus sp. HY001
AATAAATGCTTGATAATAGGAGGTAACGATACTGCCTCGTGTGGAGTGTTATACCCCTCGTCCCTTCGGGGTTGCGAGAACACGATGAAGCACTAACTTGTATAAATTTGATTGAATTGTATAGATTTAGTTAAGTTTATCGTATCGGAAGTTATTTGCACGGTAATGAAAGAAAACGGTACAATAGAAAGTAGTAATGCGGTATCGGTGTCATATTCGAATCGTTATCAGTGAAAGTACAAGAAGAAGTATGCTCATTCTAAAGGTTGCGTTCTTACACCTAGTTGCTTATGATAAAGTGAAACTTTAATCAGTGAGGGGATACTCATCCCCACTGATTATTAGCCCGCATAAATCGGGGTAAATGAACAGAAAATAATATTTGTTAGAATTAAAGGAGACGTTTATGCAAAATTTTGAACAAGCTGTTTCATATATTGAAAATGGTGAAGCGGAAAAAGGATTACAATTATTAAAAGAACAATTAAAAATTGCGAATGATGAAGAGAAGTATGATGTCGCTCGCTATTATCATACACTTGGATTTATGGATGAAGCGTTAGCAATTACAGAAGATTTGCGTTTATTGTACCCGGAAGAAAGTGAATTCACTG
This sequence comes from Bacillus sp. HY001, assembly GCF_007558965.1. Lineage (NCBI taxonomy): Bacteria > Bacillati > Bacillota > Bacilli > Caryophanales > Bacillaceae > Bacillus > Bacillus sp. HY001. The sequence continues at coordinate 615 of NZ_VLTE01000031.1, forward strand.
TATTTTTAGCAGAATTATATATTGATCTAGACAAAGAAGATGAAGCAATTGAAGTGCTTCATGATATTCCAGAAAATGATGATTTATATGTTCAATCGTTATTACTTGTTGCGGATTTATTCCAAATGCAAGGTTTCGATGATGTAGCAGAACAAAAACTATTAAAGGCGAAAGAAATGATGCCTGACGAGCCTGTTATTACGTTTGGATTAGCAGAGTTATATAGTAGTAAAGGGGAAGAACAAAAGGCAATCACTTATTATGAGGCGCTATTAGCGGAACATAAAATAATGGGTGGTGTTGTCATTGCACTTCGCCTCGCAGAAACGTTAAGTGCGATTGGAAATTGGGAAGAAGCGATCTCTTACTATGAAGCAGGTTTAGAGGAACAAAAAGATATCCACTCATTATTTGGATATGCCTTCACATTGTATCAAGGTGAAGAATACCAAAGAGCCATTGGTGCTTGGCAAGAATTAAAAGAGTTAGATCCGGAGTATGCATCACTTTACATGTATTTAGCGAAAAGCTATGAAAAAGAAGGAATGCTTCAAGAAAGCTATGAAACACTTCAAGAAGGAATTAAAGTAGATGAGCTTTCTGTACCATTTTATGTAGAATTAGCGAACATTGCGGCGAAATTAGGAAAAATAGCGGAAGCAGAGGAAGTGCTTCAAAAAGCGCTTGAGTTAGATCCAGGACATTTAGGTGCAATATTAAAATATGCTTATATTTTAAAAGAACAAGAAAAGTATGAAGAGCTAATTGCAGTTGTAGAGCGTGCGATTGATAGCGGAGAACCAGATACACAACTACTTTGGGATCTTGCGTTTGCAAAAAAACAATTAGAAATGTATTCGGATGCATTAAAACACTATGAAAGTGCATATACTTCTTTTAAGAATCATCCAGACTTCTTGGAAGAGTACGGTTATTTCTTATTGGAAGAAGGTATGCGAAAAGAGGCGAAAGAAGTATTTACTCAGTTAATACAACTAGACCCGACACAAATTCATATTGAAGAATTGTTATATAATTTAGAGGATTTTTCATAAGTTGGAAGGAAACTGAATGCCGCTTCTTGAATCTAAAAAGAAAAGAGAAAGACAGAGGAGGGACTTAATTGCTATGAATACCCCTGTTTCTGTAAACGAGAAGAAGGATTTTGTAAAATGGTTTTTGAATAATTACCAACTGAAACAGCGTGAATGTGTATGGATTTTGAATTATTTAATGAGTCACGACCAATTGATGCATAAAGTCCACTTCGTAGAGCATGCAAAATATTGTCCGCGTGGCTTAGTGATGTCCGCGAATTGTGTAAAAGATACACCGTTTCACTTTTTTAAACAAAATGTCATGACAACGGATGCTGAAAAATCGTTTCATGATATTCGTTTAAATCGAGATGAGGATATTTATATTCAACTCAATTTTAAATCATCATTTCAAAATGCCAATTATGTAGCTGTATTAGAAGAAAACCCGTATTTACCAAAGCATATTGAAGTAAATGAAAAAGATCGTTTACTTGCAGAAAGATTTTTAGAAGAAAGTGTATTTTCTTTTAGAAGAGAACGTCTTTTGAAACAAATTGATGAAGCGCTAGATAAGCAAGATCAGGAAGCGTTTCATAGGTTAACAGCTGAGTTAAAGATGCTATAGAATTCATTTGGATTCATAAAATTTTAAAAATTTCAGACTTTTTAAGAAAAACTACCTTAATATAGGTAGTTTTTCTTTTTTTACCTCTTTTAGTATGGTTTAATATATATAAAGTGAAAGTTCTGTCATTTGTAGGTGAGAGGAGGGAAGAAATTTGAAATGGATTGTAAAAGATGTGGAACAGTTTGAGCAAGCAAGAGAGTATGTAGATACAGGTGTTATACCACTTTTATCAATTTCGGCAGCGAAAGAAATGAAAATGGTAGTAGAACAAGGTGAATTTATCGAATTGTTGAGTATGGAGCTGGAAAGAGAATATAAAGGAAGAGTGCTGTTACTACCTGCATTTACGTATTTAGTAGAAAGTCAAAAAAACGAAAAAGGTCGTTTGCAAGAATGGACAAATCATTTACAAGAGCAAGGTTTTAAACATATTGCTTATGTTACAAGTGATTTTTCATGGAAAGAAGATATGCAAGAGTTGCAGGGAGATTTATTTTGGTTCCCTTCATTAGCGTTAGAACAATTTAGTGATCAAGCGAAAAGAGAAGTTATTCATGCGCATATAAAAAATATAATGGTAATGCTAGAAGAAAAATGGGGAAAGTAATAATAAACAGAAAGTTCTTATTATTATGAGTAGTATGATATTGACCTGTGCATGAGCGTATTATATCATGATAGTGTCCTAGTTTTTATTTTTTATATAATTTATCACGAGGGGACAATTTCTGATAGAGGGGGGAAATTTTCGTGAGCGAGAAAGAACATCGTGTGTCAAGAAGACAGTTTTTAAATTACACCCTTACAGGGGTAGGAGGCTTTATGGCAGCGGGTATTTTAATGCCGATGACGCGATTTGCGCTTGATCCGGTGTTAAGAAAAGAAGCGGGAACGGATATGGTTGCTGTTGCACAAGTAAAGGATATTACAACAGAGCCGAAACGTTTCGACTTTAAGGTGAAGCAGGTTGATGGTTGGTACAAGTCCGAAGAGCCAAAATCAGCTTGGGTTCATAAAGATGAAAGCGGAGACATTGTGGCGTTCTCTCCGGTATGTAAACATTTAGGATGTACAGTGAACTGGAATTCGGACAAAGCACATCCGAATCAATTCTTTTGTCCATGTCACGGGGGCCGTTACACAAAAGACGGGATGAACATTAAAGGCACGCCGCCCCTTGCTCCACTTGATGTGTACGAGTCTAAAGTGAAAGATGGAACGCTGTATTTAGGAAAAGCGAAGCCAAGAGGGGGTGCAAAGTAGATGCTAAATAAAATTTATGATTGGGTAGATGAAAGGTTAGATATTACACCAATATGGCGTGATATCGCTGATCATGAAGTACCTGAACATGTAAACCCAGCACATCACTTTTCTGCATTCGTTTATTGCTTTGGAGGACTTACCTTTTTCGTTACTGTAATTCAAATTTTATCTGGAATGTTTTTGACGATGTATTATGTGCCTGATATTAAAAATGCTTGGGAATCGGTTTATTATTTACAAAATGAAGTTGCATATGGGCAAATTGTTCGTGGTATGCACCACTGGGGTGCTAGTCTCGTCATTGTAATGATGTTTTTACATACACTTAGAGTTTTCTTCCAGGGTGCGTATAAAAAGCCTCGTGAGCTAAACTGGATTGTTGGTGTTCTTATTTTCTTTGTTATGCTAGGTCTTGGATTTACTGGATATTTATTACCGTGGGATATGAAAGCATTATTTGCTACGAAAGTAGGGATTCAAATTGCAGAGCAAACGCCGCTCATTGGTCCTTATATTAAAACATTACTCGCTGGTCATTCCGAAATTGTTGGCGCTCAAACATTAACTCGCTTCTTTGCTATTCACGTCTTCTTCTTACCAGCAGCACTTCTAGGTTTAATGGCCTTCCACTTCATCATGATTCGCAAACAAGGTATTTCCGGTCCGCTATAAGAGATTGCTAAATAAAAGGGGAAAGAACTAAAGGAGGGAGATTATGCATCGCGGCAAAGGGATGAAGTTTGTAGGAGATTCTCGGGTACCAGTAGCTCGGAAACCAAATATTCCAAAAGACTATTCTGAATACCCAGGAAAAACAGAAGCATTTTGGCCGAACTTCTTGTTAAAAGAATGGATGGTTGGTGCAGTTTTTTTAATCGGTTATTTATGTTTAACAGTGGCGCATCCGTCACCACTTGAGAGAATGGCGGATCCAACTGATGCCGGATATATACCACTTCCAGATTGGTATTTCTTATTCTTGTATCAGCTATTAAAGTATTCTTATGCTTCTGGTTCATTCACTGTAATTGGAGCGTTTATTATGCCAGGGATTGCGTTTGGTGCATTACTGTTAGCTCCATTTCTTGATCGAGGACCAGAAAGACGCCCGTTAAAGCGTCCTGTAGCAACTGGATTTATGCTTTTAGCAATTGCATCGATTATCTTTTTAACTTGGGAATCTGTAGCGCACCACGACTGGGAAGCTGCAAAAAAACAAGGAGCAATTGTAAAAACAGCACCAGTTGATAAAAATGATGACGGCTATAAATTAATGCAAAAAAATACTTGTTTAACATGTCATGGTGACAATTTACAGGGCGGGGCAGCAGCGCCTGCACTGCAAAACTTAACTTTAAAGCCAGAAGAAATTGCTAAAATTGCGAAAGAAGGAAAAGGTTCAATGCCTAAAGGTGTATTTAAAGGTACAGATGAGGAACTGAAGAAACTTTCGGAATTCGTTGCAAAGTATAATAAAAAATAATAAAAAGCTGACTACAAAAAATTGTAGTCAGCTTTTTATTTTGATGAAAGAAAGTTTACTATATAATAGAGTAGAGTTTGAGGAAAGAATGACTTTGTTTGAAAGGTGTTGGACATACAGCTTGGTTTACTTGTATGCAATGTTAAGACAACGCTCTGTATTATTATTTTTATTAGTTGTTAACATATTAGGTACAATATACGGATTTATATGGTATGGAAATCAATTAAAAGAAACTTCACCTATATTTTGGCCGTTTGTACCTGATAGCCCGATGGCAAGTCTCTTTTTTGTCTTTGTTTTATTTGCTTTTTTAATAAAGAGAAATTGGGGATTAATAGAGGCACTAGCAATTGTTACTTTAATAAAATATGGTATATGGGCTGTTGTTGTAAATGCAATTATGATCTATGTAAAAGGTCCTATTGGTGTTATGGGGTATATGTTAATGCTTTCGCATTTTGCGATGGCAGTACAAGGATTGTTATATGCACCGTTTTACCGTATAAAAAAATGGCATTTTGCGGTAGCAGCTATATGGACATTACATAATGATGCAATTGATTATTTATTTTGGCAAATGCCGAGATATGGAATTATGCATTTGTTTGTAGAAGAAATTGGTTATTTTACGTTCTGGCTAAGCATCGCTACACTATGTATTACATATTATTCTTGCTTGCGTGAGAACCGAAAACAGTTTTCTTTATGATAGTTAGAATACGTAGGGGGAGAAAATGAAGAAAAATAAGAGTGGTACAAAAATATGGGATCGATTGGTTACGATAGCTGTTTCATACAGCATAGCATTTTCTATATTTGCACTCGCGACAACGGCGGTTGTATACGGAAAATGGCTGTATTATTTTGAAATTGATTTTTTAAACATTCCAGATTTAGCGGATATGACGAAGGATGATATTAAAAGAAATTATGATGTGCTTATCACCTATTTATCGCCGTTTTATGATGGTGCATTGCAGTTGCCAACATTAGATATGTCTACAAATGGCCGTATTCATTTTGTAGATGTTAAAAATATTTTAGTAAAGATTCAATATGTGATGTATGCGACAACTATGATTGCTATAATAGGCGGGATTTATTTACTAAAAAAGAAAAGTGAAAAGTTTTTACTGCACGGATCGATTTTAACAATTATCTTTCCGATTGCGCTGATGTTACCGATTGCTATTAATTTTGAAAAAAGTTTTGTGTTATTCCATAAGCTTTTATTCAGTAATGATTATTGGATGTTTGATATTGAAACGGATCCGATTATATTAATGCTACCAGAAGAATTCTTTATGCATGCAGCGTGTGCTATTTTATTATTTATTTTATGTGGTAGCATACTTTGTTATAGCTTGTATAGATATTTCGTAAAAAAGAAAAGGGTTTCAAAGGAAAAATTCTCTGCTTAAAGAGAATTTTTTTGTTTGTAAAACGATAATATATTTTTCGGTTCAGTTCTGTTCTATTCTTGTCCAAATTAACATATTTTGTACTAGTAGTTATAGGGGGGACCGTGATGAAGAGAACATTAATTGGATTGATAGCATTTCTAATTATAATGTTTCCGTTACGTATATATGCTGAAGAGTGGAGTGAACTAACAGGGTTGTTAGACGACTCATTACAATTAGTGAAGCGTAATGAAGATGAAAAAGCAGTACAAGTATTACAACGTTTCTCGGAGCAGTTTGTCATAAAGGGAAATGAAAAGAAGCAAGAAGTAACACCAGATCAAGTTAGAGTTATTTCTTTAGCTTACGACAGGGCGAAACAATCTCTCGCGGAAACAGATTTAAGTAAACAAGTTAAAATTGATAATGTGTTAGCCCTGCAGCTCGCTGTTGATGCGCAAGTGTCGAAATATCAACCGCTTTGGATGGAAAGAGAAACAAAAGTAATGGGTGCCTTTTCACAAATGGAAAAAGCGATGAAAAAAGAAGACACGGGACAGTTTCAACAAACGTTAAACACATTTTTACATGAGTTTAATATTATTTATCCAAGCTTAATGATTGCTTTGCCAGAAAACGAAGTGCAGCGTGTAAATGCCCATTTATCTTATTTGGATGAATTTCGTAACGTTATGTTAAAAACGAAAGGTGGGCAAATGCAATTAGGAATCATTAAAGGGGATTTGCAAAAAATATTTCACACAGTAAAAAAAGATGAAATTGCACCCTCGCTCATTTGGTTTATGACAATTACTGGAGGTCTTATTTTATTCACATTAACTTATGTTGGGTGGAGAAAGTATAAAGGAGAGAGAGAAAAAAGAAAAAGTAATGTACACTCTAAAAATAGATAATACAATAAATAAAGATACGGATTGTAAGGTTTATTCATTGACAATGATGGCAGAAGAAAATAGAATGAGAAGTACTATAATTAAAACTTCAATGGAGGTTCATGATGTTTTATTTAATTTACTTCGCGATCATAATGATCATACCGTTGTATGCACAGTCAAGAGTACGTAGTGCTTATAGCAAGTATTCACAAGTTTATTCAACATCAGGTATGACAGGAGCGGAAGTGGCTCGAAAAATTTTAGATGAAAATGGATTATACAACGTAGCTGTAGAAGAAACACCAGGTCATTTATCAGACCATTATGATCCAACTGCCAAAACAGTTCGATTATCAACAGATAACTATTACGGTCATTCAGTTGCTGGTACAGCAGTTGCAGCACACGAAGTAGGACACGCAATTCAAGATGCAAAAGATTATAACTTTATGCGTATTCGTCATTCGTTAGTGCCTGTGGCGAATTTTGGATCGAATATATCATGGGTATTTATTATGATTGGTATATTTGCGACAATGTCAAAACTATTGTTATTAGGAATTATTTTAATGGCAGCAGGTGTTGTGTTCCAACTCGTTACATTACCAGTTGAGTTTGATGCATCAAAGCGTGCAATGCAACAAATTGAAGCGTTAGGTATCGTATCAACAGATGAATATGGCCAAGCTCGTAAAGTATTAAATGCGGCAGCATTAACATATGTAGCAGCTGCAGCTGTAGCGGTATTTGAATTATTACGTCTCGTATTAATGTATACTGGTATGCAGCGTAGCGACGACTAAAGACTATCATTTGATAGTCTTTTTTTGTTTTGTGGATTGAATTATATAATGGATTGTAAATAGAAATAATAGAAGTAATGCAGAAAGGCGGTGGGGGAAATGAAATATCCAAGCCATTTAGTAAAACAAGTGAAAGAACGTAGTGCTCTTTATCAGTTAGAAGGCTTTTTAAGTGGACAAGGTCCTGAAAATCCAAAATTTATGTTGCTAGGAGAAGCGCCTGGTGAAACAGAAATTCATAATGGGATTCCATTTAGCGGGAGAGCGGGAAAACAGTTAATGGAGTTTTTAGAACGGATTCACGTTACAAGGGAAGACGTATATATTACGAGCGCAGTTCGGAGTAGGCCTTATAAGTGGCGAGAGAAAAAAGAACGAAATGGTGAAATCATACAGAAAAAGTATAATAGAACGCCAAATCAAGGAGAAATACTTGCACATGCACCTTTGTTAGATTATGAATTAGAGAACATAAACCCGAAGCTTATCGTTACGCTTGGAAATATCGGCCTTCAACGTTTAACAGGAAAAAATACAAAAATCACAGATGTGCACGGGCAATTATTAAAACAGCCTATTCAAAAATTAAAGGATATGCAAAGTGCAGAGTTTACATGGTCAGAGAAAGAATATCGTATTTTCCCGACTTTTCATCCTGCTTCCATTTTTTATAATCGGAGTTTATTGGAGCTTATTTATGAGGATCTAGAGAAACTTAAAAAATATGTAATAAAAAACTAGAAAAGCTTTCTAGCTTTTCTAGTTGCATTTATGTATGTAACGGATTTTTATTTTCATCTAATGTAAAACCTTCACCAACTACATCATGTACATCACTTACAGCAACAAAGGCATGAGGATCAACAGAAGTAATAATATTTTTTAATTTCACGATTTCATTTTTAGCAACAACGCAATATAATACGTTCCGTTCCACCTTTGTATACGATCCAACAGCTTTTAAAAAAGTAGCTCCGCGTTCCATATCAGATAAAATTTTGGCAGCAATTTCATCATTTTTATCTGAGATAATAGTTGCTCCTTTTGCCGCATAGGCTCCTTCTTGCATAAAATCAATGACTTTCGCCCCGATAAAAACAGCAACTAACGTATACATGCCTTCGCGGTATGATAAATAGGTAAGAATCGAGACGATAATGACGATAGCATCAAACATAAACATCGTTTTCCCCATACTCCAGCCAACGTATTTATGAGCGAGTCTCGCGATAATATCTACACCGCCGGTAGTCCCGCCGTATTTAAATATTATTCCAAGACCGATACCGATAAATGCCCCGGCGAATAAAGCCGCGAGTGTCATATCATTTTGTAAGTTTAAATGTAAGTTGAGAACGTCGTAACGTTGAAAAATCCATAGAAATAAAGATACGCTAAAGGTGCCGATTAGTGTATAGATAAATGTTGTTCTTCCGAGTAACTTCCAACCGATGAAAAATATAGGGATATTTAAAATTAAGTTTGAGTAAGAAGGATCAAACTTAAATAGAAAATACAATAATAGTGTAATGCCGGTAAATCCACCTTCTGCTAGGTGATTTTCAATATTGATATTCACAATACCGAAAGAAAAAATAGCGGAACCGATTAAAATAAAAATGATATTTCGAATCTTCAAATTCGATGTCATATAGAAATCCCCCTAATTATGTAGATTGCATTGCTCCGCTGATACGGTAAAACATAATGATAAGTAATTTCTAGTTGTTAGTAAAAATAGTGCAGGCTATAAAAAAATGCAAAAGAAGTTTCCCTTTCCCCCGTTCCAACGGCTGGTAGGAGATAAAGCTCTGAAGCAGGGTGAACCAGCCGTAGGAACCCGATGGTTCGGGCTAATCTTTTGCAAAAACCGCAAAAGAAAGTTTCACTTCATTATAGTCTATCCAAAAAAGGGTCGCAAATAGGTGTTTAACAGGGAATAATATTTGTCAAATCGCGATGAATTGGCTAACATGAAAGAGGAAGGATTAGAGGTGAATTGTATGGAAGCGAAAACGATGAAGGATATGCAGAAAGAAGTAGATGCATATATTGGTCAGTTTAAAGAAGGTTATTTCAGTCCACTTGCAATGATGGCTCGTTTAACGGAAGAAATGGGGGAGCTTGCAAGAGAGGTTAATCATTATTATGGTGAGAAACCGAAGAAAACAACTGAAAAAGAACGTAGTATTGAAGAAGAGCTTGGAGATGTATTATTTGTTATGATTTGTATGGCAAATAGTTTAAATATTGATTTAGAAACAGCACATAACATTGTAATGAATAAATTTAATACTCGCGATAAAGATCGCTGGACACGTATTGATGAGGGAGAGAAAGAATAATGAAAGAAATTAAAGTAATTATCGCTGGACCAAGGGGACGTATGGGACATGAAGCAGTCCTTCTTATGGAAAGAACGGAACATTTTAATTTAGTAGCAGCAGTGGATTATAAGCATGGCGGAGAGAAAATCTCTGATTTACCAGGCATGCCAGCGCTAGATGCACCTATTTACGCAGATTTACATACTTGTTTAGAGGAAGTAGAAGCTGATGTGTTATTAGATTTAACAACGCCAGAAGTTGGGAAACAACACGTTACACTTGCAGTTGAGCGTGGACTTCGTTCTGTTATTGGTACAACTGGATTTACAGAAGAAGAACTAAAGCAATTAACAGAGAATGCGAAAGAAAAAGAAGTAGGAACAATTATCGCTCCAAACTTTGCAATTGGTGCAGTTCTTATGATGAAATTCTCACAAATGGCAGCGAAGTATTTCCAAGATGTTGAAGTAATTGAATTGCATCATGATCAAAAGTTAGATGCACCATCTGGTACAGCGGTAAAAACAGTAGAATTAATTCGTCAAAACCGTGAATCAAAGCAGCAAGGTCATCCAAATGAAGTAGAGCAACTAGAAGGAGCTCGTGGTGCAAATGTAGACGGCATTCACATTCATAGTGTACGTTTACCAGGACTTATTGCACATCAAGAAGTAATGTTTGGTGGAAATGGACAAATGTTAACGGTTCGTCATGATTCATTCAATCGTGAATCATTTATGTCGGGTGTAAAACTATCAATTGATACAGTAATGAATCTAGATCATCTTGTGTACGGTTTAGAAAATATTATCGACTAAAGGGGAGACAACGGATGAAAATTGCCTTAATCGCACATGACAAAAAGAAAAATGACATGGTTTCGTTTGCATACGCATATAAACCAATTTTTGAACAACATGAATTATTTGCAACAGGAACGACAGGGCTTCGTATTATGGAAGCGACCGGTTTAGTTGTAACAAGATTTCAATCGGGTCCTCTTGGTGGCGATCAAGAAATTGGTGCAATGATTGCAAAAAATGATATGGATATGGTGATTTTTTTCCGGGATCCACTAACTGCTCAGCCGCATGAACCAGATGTAAATGCATTGCTTCGTCTATGTGATGTATATGCGATTCCACTTGCAACGAATATGGCAAGTGCTGAAATGTTAATGCACGCATTAGAGCGAGGAGATTTAGATTACCGCAAGTTAAGAAAATGAGGGGAACAATTATGAGTGGATTACATATATTAGCGTTTGGTGCTCATGCCGATGATGTTGAAATCGGCATGGCTGGTACCATTGCTAAATATACGAAACAAGGGTATGAAGTAGGTATTTGTGATTTAACAGAAGCTGATCTTTCTTCTAATGGAACGATAGAGTTGAGAAAAGAAGAAGCAAAGGCGGCAGCTCGTATAATGGGAGTAAAAACGAGACTGAATTTAGCGATGCCAGACCGTGGTTTGTATATGAAAGAAGAGTATATACGTGAAATTGTAAAGGTGATTCGTACATATAAACCAAAACTAGTTTTTGCACCGTATTATGAAGATCGTCATCCAGATCATGCGAATTGTGCAAAAATTGTGGAAGAAGCTATTTTTTCAGCGGGAATTCGTAAATATATGCCAGAGGTTCCACCACATCGTGTAGAGTCTTTTTATCATTATATGATTAATGGTTTTCATAAACCGAATTTTTGTATAGATATAAGTGAGTACCTTTCTATAAAAGTGGAGGCATTAGAAGCATATGAAAGTCAGTTTTCAACAGGGAGCGATGGTGTGAAAACGCCGTTAACAGAAGGTTATGTTGAAACTGTGGTTGCTCGTGAGAAAATGTTTGGAAAAGAAGTTGGAGTTTTATATGCCGAGGGATTTATGAGTAAGAAACCGGTTTTATTACATGCTGATTTAATAGGGGGATGTAAATGAAATTAAAAATAGGTATTACATGTTATCCTTCTGTAGGTGGTTCTGGAGTTGTTGGAACAGAATTAGGAAAGCAATTAGCGGAACGCGGGCATGAAATTCATTTTATTACATCGGGTTTACCATTCCGGTTAAACAAAGTGTATCCAAACATTTATTTTCATGAAGTGACGGTAAATCAATACTCTGTATTTCAATATCCACCATACGATTTAGCGTTAGCTAGTAAAATGGCAGAAGTTGCACAACGAGAAAACTTAGACATTTTACATGTGCATTACGCAATACCACATGCAATTTGTGCTTATTTAGCAAAACAAATGATTGGAGAGCGTATTAAAATTGTTACAACCTTGCATGGAACAGATATTACTGTGTTAGGTTCCGACCCTTCGCTAAATAATTTAATTCGTTTTGGTATTGAGCAATCTGATGTTGTGACGGCTGTCTCGCATTCATTAATTAGCGAAACACATGAGCTAGTAAAACCAAATAAAGATATTCAAACGGTGTATAACTTTATAGACGAACGTGTATATTTCAAGCGTGATATGTCTCAATTAAAGAAAGAATACGGTATAAGTGAGAGTGAAAAGATACTCATTCACATTTCAAATTTCCGTAAAGTGAAACGTGTGCAAGATGTTGTTCAGGCATTTGCTAAAATTGTTACAGAAGTAGATGCGAAGTTGCTTCTCGTAGGAGATGGACCAGAATTTTGCACGATTTTACAATTAGTGAAAAATCTACATATTGAAGATCGCGTCTTATTCTTAGGGAAGCAAGATAATGTTGCAGAGCTACTTGCGATGAGTGATTTAATGCTGCTTCTATCAGAGAAGGAAAGTTTTGGTCTTGTTTTATTAGAAGCGATGGCGTGTGGTGTACCTTGTATCGGAACAAGGGTTGGAGGTATTCCAGAAGTCATTCAACATGGTGAAACAGGATATTTATGTGAAGTTGGCAATCCAGCAGGAGTGGCAACTCAAGCCATTCAGCTATTAAAGGATGAAGAACTTCACCGTAATATGGGAGAGCGAGCAAGAGCAAGTGTTTACGAGCAGTTCCGCTCTGAAAAAATCGTCTCACAATATGAAACGATTTACTATGATGTACTAAGGGATGACAAAAATGAAAAGATTTAAAAAAGCTAGTTCTATTATTGAGACTTTAAAGCAACAAGGACATGAGGCCTACTTTGTCGGTGGAAGCGTACGAGATCTTATGATCGATAGGCCGATTGGAGATATTGATATTGCGACATCTGCTTTACCAGAAGAAGTGATGGCTATATTTCCAAGACATGTTCCTGTTGGTCTTGAGCATGGAACTGTAATTGTGGTAGAAAATGGTGAACCTTATGAGGTAACCACTTTTCGAACAGAGAGCGAATATGAAGATTTTCGAAGACCTAGTAGTGTTCAATTTGTTCGTTCATTAGAAGAGGATCTAAAACGTCGTGATTTCACAATGAATGCAATTGCGATGACAGAAGAAGGCGAAATGGTTGATTTATTTGCTGGACAGGAAGCGATTCAAAAGAGAGAAATTGTGACAGTCGGCAATGCTGCGGATCGTTTTCAAGAAGATGCCCTGCGAATGATGCGTGGTATTCGTTTCGTAAGTACGTTAGGTTTTTCTTTAGAAATGAAAACGAAACAAGCAATTGAAACATATGGACATTTACTGGAACATATTGCAATTGAGCGAATTACAGTGGAATTTGAGAAACTGTTAACTGGTACATATTGCGTGAAGGGTTTGCAAGAATTAGTAGAAACGAAGCTATTTTCTCATCTGCCATATTTACAAATGTCAGAAGAGAGATTATTAAAAGCTACGCAGTATAACTGGGATTCTTTTGAAACGGACATTGAGGCATGGGCATTCTTCTTATATTGTATCGGAGAAGAGCATCCATCTGTCTTTTTACGTCAATGGAAGTTTTCGAATAAAAAAATAAAAGATATCGTCGCAGTTTTATTAACAATTCGTACGAGAAAGGAGAAGGATTGGGATACAGTCCTTCTTTATAAAACGGGACTTCATATCGCTGAAATGGCCGAAAGAGTATATGAAGCGATGATTGAAAGCTATGATCATACATCTGTTAAACGAGTACAAACGTTGTTTGAAGCATTGCCAATCAAGAGTCGCCAAGAAATGAATGTGACTGGGAATGATTTATTAAACTGGGCAAATAAAAAGCCTGGTCCATGGGTTGCTGAAATGATTCAAAAAATTGAGGAAGCAATCGTACAAGGAAACGTAGTTAATGAGAAAGAGTGTATAAGGGAGTGGCTGCAAGAATGCAATCTACTATAAGAAAGCAGTTATTGCAAGTTTTTTCGGAAGCGGATGGCGCGTTTGTATCTGGCCAAACGATTAGTGATAAACTTGGTTGTTCAAGAACCGCTGTGTGGAAACATATGGAGGACCTTCGGAATGAGGGATATGAACTTGAGGCTGTGCGTCGATTAGGTTATCGCATTGCGGGTAAGCCAGACAAAGTAACTGCTAATGAAATTCAGTTAGGGTTACAAACGAAACATATTGGTAGAACGGTATATTTTGAAGAATCTGTTGAATCTACACAGCACATTGCAGCAAAACTTGCTTATGAAGGTGCAGAAGAAGGAACCATTGTTGTGGCAGAAGAACAAACATCGGGCAGAGGTCGTTTAAGTAGGAAATGGTATTCACCAAAAGGAACAGGAATTTGGATGAGTATTATTTTACGTCCATCAATCCCGGTTCATCATGCACCACAACTTACTTTGTTAGCGGCTGTTAGCGTTGCACAAGCAATTGAAAAGTGCACGGGTGTAAACGTAGGAATAAAATGGCCAAATGATATTTTAATTCAAGGTAAAAAGGCTGTAGGTATATTAACAGAAATGCAGGCGGATCCTGATAAAATTAATGCTGTCATTATGGGTATTGGTATTAATGCAAATCAAAAGCAAGAACATTTTGATGAGGAAATTCAGCATATTGCTACTTCTTTAGCGATTGAGTCCGGTAAGCCAATTGTTCGTGCAGAGCTTATGCAGCAAATCTTTTTACAACTAGAAAAATTATATGAAGAGTATTTACAAAATGGTTTCTCTGTTATTAAAATTCTTTGGGAAAGTTACGCTGTTAGCATCGGGAAAGAAATTACCGCTCGAACGATGAGAGAGACAATTATAGGGGTAGCAAAAGGAATTACAGAGGATGGTGTATTGCTTCTGGAGGATCATGAAGGGAAAGTACATCACATTCATTCTGCGGATATCGAAATTAAGTAAAAGAAGTTCCTTTTTGGAACTTCTTTTTATCCCGCTTTAATGGGCAGTAAGCCCCCCACCTCAAAATTCAGCGAAAGCAAAGAAGTTAGGTGGGGGTCGGGCTGCCCATAAAAGTCCGATTGGTGAGGGCTGATAATTAGTGGGGGATGAAGAAAACCCCCACTGATTAAAGTTTCACTTTATTTGACTATTACTTTGCCTTCCATTCCTTTTAGAAGATGGTACCGGCATATTAATTCATATGTACCAGTACTTGTAGGTTTCACGGTAATGTTTTTATTTTTTCCGGGTTCAACTACGACGTCAATGCCAAGTTTTTTCACTGTAAAGGTGTGTTCATTCTTACCTTTGTTTTTTAAGAGCAATGTTGTTGACTCTTCAATTGGAATTGTGATGACGTTTGGCTGAAAGTAATCATCGTTTAATTCAACTTCAATTACTTTCGTTGAATCGATAGGTTGTGTTACGACGTTAACTGAGGCAAATGCATGGAAGGAGCTAAGAGTTATCATCCCTACAATTATCACAAGCAGAACGGTGAATTGAAATAACCATTTGTTCATAGACATTCGTAATTCTCCTTTTGTTAAGTATGTTCTTCCATTAACCTGCATCATTAGTTTAAGAGTTATACGGGGCTTAAACAAAGGTTTGCTTTTCTATGATTGAGTTATTTATAAAAAATTTCACATACTGTAATGAGAATAAAAAATTATTTTTTCGAAAAAATGTAGTAATTCCTTTTTGGATTTTGCTATAATTAGTTCGAATGTGGGCAGTATCAGAGCGAACTGCACCATCATTCGAAGCAATCCGAAAAAATAATAACTTGGATTCTGCCTTGATCCAATAATGGACTGGGACAGAGGGATGAATAATGCCGACTAACACACAACCCTTCTGCCCTTTTATGGCCAGAGGGGTTTTTTATATGATTTCGGCCATCTCCTCTCTCCTGCATAAAGGAGGAGTAGTTTTTGAAAACAAAAACAGATTTTTTGAAGATGAAAGAGCAAGGTGAGCCGATTACGATGCTAACGGCGTATGATTATCCATCTGCTAAATTAGCAGAAGAAGCTGAAGTTGATATGATTCTAGTTGGAGATTCCCTTGGGATGGTGGTGCTCGGATACGATTCAACAGTACCTGTAACAGTAGAGGATATGATTCATCATACGAAAGCTGTACGCCGAGGAGCGAAAGAGACGTTTATTGTAACTGATATGCCATTTATGTCGTATCATGTGTCGCCTCAAGATACGATGGTGAATGCACGCCGTATCGTTCAAGAGAGTGGTGCTCATGCACTGAAGGTAGAAGGTGCAGGGGAAGTAGTATCAACGATTCATTACTTGACGAACGCGGGAATTCCTGTCGTGGCGCACTTAGGCTTAACTCCTCAATCTGTAGGAGTACTAGGTGGGTATAAAGTACAAGGAAAAGATGCTGAAAGTGCAAAAAAATTAATAGAAGATGCGAAGAGATGTGAGGAAGCTGGTGCGATAGCGCTTGTGCTAGAATGTGTGCCAATGCAGTTAGCAGAATTAATTTCGAAGCAACTAACAATTCCAACGATTGGAATTGGAGCAGGGAAAAAAGTAGATGGGCAAGTACTTGTTTATCATGATCTTATCTCATACGGAGTAAATCGTGTTCCGAAATTTGTGAAGCAATATACGTCTGTTCAAGAGGAGATTGTGCGAGGGATTTCACAATACGTTACGGAAGTAAAGACAGGGCAATTTCCAGAAGAAAAACATTCATTCACAATGAAAGAGGAAGAATGCTTAGCGTTATACGGAGGAAAACAATAATGAAAATTGTAACTACAGTGCAAGAGATGCAGCAAATTACAAACGAACTTCGTACAAGTGGAAAAAGTATTGGTTTTGTTCCAACGATGGGTTACTTACATGAAGGTCATGCGACTTTATTACGTAAGGCAAGAGCAGAAAATGAAATTGTAGTTTTAAGCGTGTTTGTCAATCCGCTACAGTTTGGACCGAATGAAGATTTAGATCGATACCCTCGTGATATTGATAGAGATGAAAATGTAGCAAAAGAAAACGGTGTAGATTATTTATTTTATCCGAGCGTAGAAGAAATGTATCCAGCAGAACAAACGACAACAGTAGCAGTTGTGAAGCGTACCGATGTATTATGTGGCAAACAAAGACCTGGTCATTTTGCTGGAGTTGCGACTGTGCTAATGAAACTGTTTAATATTACATTGCCAACGCGTGCTTATTTCGGTATGAAAGATGCACAGCAAGTTGCTGTCATTGAAGGATTTGTCGCTGATTTTAATATTCCGGTTACGATCGTACCAGTGGATATTGTAAGGGAAGACGATGGATTAGCGAAAAGTTCTCGTAATGTGTATTTATCACAAGAAGAGCGTGAAGAGGCTCCTCAATTATACCGCAGCCTATGTATAGCGAAAGAAAAAATTGAAGCAGGCGAACGGAATGCAGAAATCATTACAACTCTTGTGAAAGAGTATATTGAGACGTATACGAAAGGCACTGTAGATTATGCTGATTTATATGCTTATCCTTCACTACAAGTAATGGATAAAATTGAAGGACGAATCATTTTAGCAATTGCAGTTAAATTTGAGAATGTACGATTAATTGACAATATAACAGTAACGGTTAAATAAGGGGGAGCAACTATGTTTCGCACAATGATGAGAGCGAAGTTACATCGCGCAACAGTAACAGAGGCAAATTTAAACTATGTAGGTAGTATTACAATTGATGAAGATTTAATGGATGCAGTAAATATTGTAGAAAATGAAAAAGTACAAATTGTAAATAACAATAATGGTGCTCGATTAGAGACATATGTTATTAAGGGCGAACGTGGTAGCGGTGTTGTTTGTTTAAATGGTGCAGCTGCAAGGCTTGTACAGCCAGGGGATAAAGTTATTATCATTTGCTACGGTTTAGTGGCAGAAGAAAATATTCATAAACAAGCGCCGAAAATTGCAGTATTAGACGATGAGAATCAAATTATTGAAATGTTAGGTGCTGAAAAAGCGGGTACGATATTATAAGTAAGAAGGCTATCTCTATTACGGAGATAGCTTTTTTGTGCATCTTTTCATTAAGATGAGATAAAACGTGGTATAGTAACATTATATAATTTTGTGTTTGATAGGTAAGAAATTGAGGTGTTACATATATGAGTAAGCGTTATGTCGTTGTGGATTTAGAGACGACAGGGAACTCCTGGAAGGATGGGAAGGATAAAATTACCCAAATTGCAGCTGTTGTAGTGGAAGATGGAGAGATATTAGAGATTTTCTCATCTTTTATTAATCCGAAGAGAGAGATTCCGCCATTTATTACAGAACTAACAGGGATTGATGAGAGTATGGTTAAGCAAGCCCCGTTATTTCAAGATGTAGCCCCGATGGTTGTTGAGCTATTACAAGGTGCAGCTTTCGTTGCACATAACGTTCACTTTGATTGGAATTTTTTAACGGAAGAATTAAGGCAGGCTGGATATACAGAAGTACATTGTCCTAAAGTTGATACAGTTGAGTTGGCGCAAATTCTTTTGCCGACGGCTGATAGTTATAAATTACGTGATTTAGCTAAACAACATGAACTAGAGCACGATCAACCGCATCGTGCGGATAGTGATGCTCTTGCAACAGCGGAATTGTTTTTACAATTTTTAAATGAGATTGAAAAGTTACCACTTGTCACCTTGCAATCGCTCTACGAATTGAGTGATGTTTTTCAAAGTGATATAGCGGATGTACTTTCTGAAAATATTTTAAAGAAAATGATGCATGGTAAAAAAGCAGCAGAGGGGTATGAAGTGTATCGAAATATTGCGCTTCGAAAGCGCAATTATTCTTTAAATCTCAGTGAAACATGTTCATCTAAATTTGATGCTTTCTTACATAAGACAATCGATAAACTTGAATTGAATATGCCAAAGTTTGAAAAAAGAGAAAGCCAACAGATTATGATGAAGGAAATATATACAGCACTAAGAGATTCTAGATTTTCACTAATTGAGGCAGGAACAGGAACAGGAAAGACTCTTGCATATTTACTTCCAAGTATTTATTTTGCAACGAAAAAAGAAGAACCTGTCATCATTAGTACCCATACAGTACAATTGCAACAACAAATATTAGAAAAAGAAATTCCATTATTACAGAAAATAATGCCATTTTCATTTGAAGTAGCTCTTTTGAAAGGAAGAAAGCATTATCTTTGTCTACATAAATTTGAATATGCTTTGCAAGAGGAAGAGAAAAATTATGATATGGCGCTCACAAAGGCAAAAATTTTAGTGTGGTTATTGCAAACAGAAACTGGTGATCGGGATGAGTTAAATATTCCTGAGGGCGGAAAGTTACTTTGGAACCGTATTTGTAGTGATGTGCATAGTCCAGGCGGGATGCAAAGCAACTGGTATAGCCGTTGTTTTTATCAAAGAGCAAAGAATAAAGCTTTATTTGCAGATATCGTTATTACAAATCATGCGTTATTATTTCAAGATTTTTCAAGTGAAGAACCACTTTTTGCTTCATGTGAACATATTATCTTTGATGAAGCTCATCATATCGAGGAAGCGGCGAGTAGAACATTAGGTGAACAGTTCTCCTGTATGTATTTCCAGCTAGTTTTATCTCGTCTTGGTACGCTAGAAACAGATGATGTACTTTCTAAAGTATATAAAATGATGAAAAAATCAGAGCAAGCCTCTCGTTCAACTTTCCGTATGGTGAGTCATACTTTAAAGGAATTGAAATTTGATGCAGATGAGCTATTCCAAATGTTACGTGCTTTCATCTTTAAGCAAACAAAGCAGGAACAAGGGATAAGCAATATGCCACTCATTTATCGATATAACACGGAAGTAGAGAAAGGTAAGTTATGGGATAGCATTACCGAGTTAACAAATCGTTTTGTATACGATGTAAGGAAATTGTTGACTACACTTGAGAAGCAAGTTGACATATTACAAAGTAAATTAGAATGGGAGATGCATGTTGTTACAGGTGAATTTATGCATTTAATTGAGTTGTTGAGAAAGATGGAACAATCTTTACAATTACTCATTTTAGAAAAAAATTCATACGTGACATGGATGGAGACTGAAACGAAAGGAACAATTCATTCAACAGTTTTATATGCACAGCCTGTTCATATTGGTGAAAGGTTTGCGGATGAATTTTTAACACAGAAAAAGAGTGTTATTTTTACATCAGCAACGTTAACGGTAAATGATTCATTTGACTATATAAAAGAGGAGCTAGGTTTACATGATTTCGCTCCAAATACATTACAGGTTCCGTCACCATTCCGTTTTGAAGAACAGATGAAATTAATGGTTTCAACAGATGTGCCGTTTATTAAGCAAGCAAGTAATGAAGAGTATATTGAATCTGTGTCGGCCCATATTGCAAAAATAGCGAAAGCTACAAAAGGTAGAATGCTCGTTTTATTCACTTCGTATGAAATGTTGAAAGAAGCGTATACGAATTTGAAAAATGATGAGGAATTAGAAGGTTATTTATTATTAACGCAAAGTGTGAATAATAAGAGCCGAAGTCGTCTCATTCGTAAATTTCAAGAGTTCGACAAATCGATTTTGTTAGGAACAAGTAGTTTTTGGGAAGGGATAGATATACCTGGAGATGCCCTTAGTTGTCTTGTTATTGTCCGGCTTCCCTTTACGCCTCCTCATCAACCGATGATGGAAGCAAAAGGAGAGTGGTTAAAAAATCAAGGAGAAGACGTATTCGCTAAGTTAGCACTCCCGCAAGCAATCTTGCGTTTCAAACAAGGATTTGGTCGTCTGATTAGAACAAGTACAGATACCGGAACGGTATTTGTATTAGATCGTCGTTTGACAAGCGCTTATTATGGGAAACGTTTTTTACAATCAATCCCAACTGTCCCGCTTTATGAAGGCCCTTTAGAAGAATTGTTAGAACAATTAAAAGAACGGCCAACTGAATAAAATTGGAAGAAAAATACGCCTGAAGTACATTTAAACTTCAGGCGTAAAAAATGTGGGTAGGAGGAATTTTATTTTTCTTACTTCTTGTATACAAAATGTATTGGTTTTCGACTTGAAACCTTTTTTTGCAGTACATGTCCTGCTATAATAGATGGGTGATGAAGCAGGGGTTGTAAAGAATGTACTCTTATTGTAACCGCATTGCGTTCTTCTATAATTAGAAATTTTTGTGTAACGGAGGAGTTTTTTCATGGATAAGAAAATCGAAGTCCTATCAACGACGCGTCTTAAATATTCGTCTGACTTGTATAAAGTCGTTGATAGTTTGAATCGTACGTTAAAAGAGCAGGACCTCATGTTCGGATTAGCATTAGACGAAAAAGACAAAGAAACAGCTGTATTTACGATTTACAGAACGTAGTGATACAATGAAAAAGTGGATCTTTGCAATCGTTATCGTAATCGTTGCTAGCGGAATATATGGGGCGTATGTTTATAATAAAGCAATGGAAAAGAAAATCTCTAAAGAGGAAAAATCTGTAGAAATTGCAAAAGAAAAGGCAAAGCTTACAAAAGTAAAATCTGTTGATTATTATAACGGAAATTCTTCATATACGGTCGTACAAGGTGTAGACGAAAAAGGAGAACAAATTATTGTTTGGGTGCCGAATAAAAAAGGGAATGTCCTTGTGAAGAAAAAGAGTGAAGGTATTCCTGAAAAAGAAGCTTTGCAAAAGTTGGCTGAACAAGCTACAGGAAAAGGCGATGAGCCGAAGCCAAAGCCAAAAGAAATTATAAAAGTAAAATTAGGTGCTCAAAACGATATTCCGTTGTGGGAAATTACATATATTGATCAGGAAGATCGTTATACGTATTATTATTTAGAGTTTCAAAATGGGGATTATGCTGGTCACTACAGCATTGAAAAATAGATGTAGGGGGAACTACAAATGAAATTAGCAAAGCGAGTAGCTGCTTTAACACCATCTGCAACTTTAGAAATTACAGCAAAGGCACAAGCATTAAAAGCAGAAGGTCATGATGTAATTGGATTAGGGGCAGGAGAACCTGACTTTAATACGCCAGAACATATTATGGATGCTGCACATAAAGCGATGTTAGAAGGACATACGAAGTATACACCAACAGGTGGATTACAAGCGTTAAAACAAGAAATTGTGAAAAAGTTTACACGTGATCAAGGAATTGCGTATGATCCATCTGAAATTATTGTATGTAACGGTGCAAAGCATGCATTATATACATTATTCCAAGTATTACTTGATGAAGGAGATGAAGTTATCATCCCAACGCCTTACTGGGTAAGTTATCCTGAACAAGTAAAGCTTGCTGGTGGTAAGCCAGTTTATGTAGAAGGTCTGGAAGATAATGAATACAAAATTACAGCGAAGCAGCTGCGTGAGGCAATTACAGAGAAAACGAAAGCAGTTATTATTAATTCACCGAGCAATCCAACAGGAATGATTTATAGCAAAGAAGAATTACAACAGCTTGGAGAAGTATGTTTAGAACATGATATTTTAATCGTTTCAGATGAGATTTATGAAAAATTAATTTATGGTGGAGCAGAATATACTTCGGTTGCCCAGCTTTCTAATGCATTAAAAGAACAAACACTTATTATTAATGGTGTATCTAAATCTCATTCTATGACAGGATGGCGTATTGGATATGCAGCAGGAAATAAGCAGCTTATTAAAGCGATGACGAACTTAGCGAGTCATAGTACGTCAAACCCTACTTCAATCGCTCAATACGGCGCAATCGCGGCATATGCAGGCTCACAACAACCTGTAGAAACAATGCGTCAAGCATTTGAAGAGAGATTAAACATTATTTATGATAAATTAATTCAAATCCCTGGCTTTACTTGCATTAAACCACAAGGTGCATTTTACTTATTCCCTAATGTAAAAGAAGCTGTGGCTTTATCAGGATATGAAAATGTTGATGATTGGGCAAAAGCTCTATTAGAAGAGGAAAAAGTGGCTCTTGTACCAGGTACAGGATTTGGTGCTCCAAATAACGTTCGTTTATCATATGCGACATCTCTTGAACAAGTAGAGAAAGCATTAGAACGCATTCATACGTTTATGAAAAGTAAAGTGCAAGCTTAATTGTATATTTTAGTAACGCAATACAAAAAACCTTCCTACATAATAGGGAGGTTTTTTTGACGAATTGTGGCAAAAAGAAATAGCGAAAGGTGTGTTATACTAGAGAGCGAGGTGTTTGGTGATGAAAAAGAAAATGATGTTACAGTGGTTTGAGCAGGGAAGCATTGCAATTCCAAAATTACTTATGATGCATTATAAAAAATTAGGGTTAAATGAAATGGAATTTATGGTTGTACTTCATGTACACACATTTTTAGAATCGGGCAATTCGTTTCCGACTCCGTCAGAGATTTCAGAACGGATGACGATTACTGAAATGAAATGTATGGAAGTCATTCAGGCATTGATTCAAAAAGGTTTTTTATCACTAGAAGGTGGACAAAAATCAGAAGCAATGATGTGTGAAAGCTATTCTTTACAACCGCTATGGGAAAAAATATTGCATTTCTTAATGAATGAATCAGTAGAGGAAGAACAAAAAGAAATAAAACAACTGCAAGTAAATTTATATACAGTATTTGAAAAAGAATTTGGAAGACCACTTTCTCCGTTTGAATGTGAAACGTTAGGTATGTGGGAGGATCAAGATCAACATCATCCGAATTTAATTCAAGCGGCCCTCAGGGAAGCTGTAATGAGTGGTAAGCTTAATTTCCGATATATTGATCGTATTTTATTTGAGTGGAAAAAGAATGGTATTAAAACAGTAGATCAAGCCCAAAACCAAGGACGAAAATTTAGAGCAAATCAACAACGAACGCAGCAAGCGACAAAACAAGAGACGAAATTTACTGGGAAAGTACCTTTTTATAATTGGTTGGAGCAGTAACGTAGGAGGAAGTATATGTTAAATAAAACGCAAATTCGCTATTGTTTAGATACAATGGCGGATATGTATCCAGAAGCACATTGTGAATTAATTCATGATAATCCGTTTGAATTAGTAATTGCGGTGGCATTATCTGCACAATGTACAGATGCACTTGTAAATAAAGTGACGAAAAATTTATTTCAAAAATATAAAACACCAGAAGATTATTTAAGTGTTTCCCTAGAAGAGTTACAACAAGATATACGTTCTATTGGGTTGTATAGAAATAAAGCAAAAAACATTCAAAAATTGTGCCGAATGTTGCTGGATGATTATGATGGAAAAGTTCCAGAAGATCGTGACGAGTTGACGAAGTTACCAGGAGTAGGGAGAAAAACAGCAAATGTAGTTGTTTCGGTAGCATATGGCATTCCGGCAATTGCTGTTGATACGCATGTAGAGAGAGTGAGTAAACGGTTAGCGATTTGTAGATGGAAAGATTCGGTGTTAGAAGTAGAAAAGACATTAATGAAGAAAATTCCGATGGATGAATGGAGCGTTACACATCACCGTATGATTTTCTTTGGACGTTATCACTGTAAAGCACAGCGACCACAATGTGAAGAGTGCCCTTTACTAGAAGTATGTCGTGAAGGAAAGAAGCGAATGAAGGGGAAATAAAGGATGGAGCGAGTGATAGAAATACCGAAAGAATTTCGGTGCTTACCATTTTTTAAAGAAAGTATGGATTCGATTACGTATCATACAGAACAATCTTTTGAAGAAATCATACAAAATACTTACTTTATATATGATATGGAAAGACAAGATGAGCCGTGGAGTGAAATTGAAAATAGTGTTCCTGTACTGTTGAACGTATGGAAAAGTAAGCATGAAGACATCGCTACACTATTTCGAAACAGAAATAAGCAGGAAGCTGAAGGTCCAATGATTCTTTTTGCGGCACATTTGTTATCGATTGTATATTGGCTAAATGAGCAACCTGTTCATAGTTTGAATGAACTGGAAGCTTATACGAATAATTTAGAAGTACAACCAGTTAATTTTATGGAGCGATATTCGTTCATTATAAAGAAACCGAATAATTATCATTCCTATATTCAGTTAGCGCAGTTGTATATTGAAATAGAAAAGCTATACGTAAAGAAAATGATAACAAAAAAGAAGTCCTTTTCTCGTTAAGAGAAAGGACTTCTTTTTTGTTAAGACTCTGTTATAACAACATTTCCGTCTGCGTGAGGTGTATCTCCTCCGGTATTTTGTTGTTGTTCTTGTTGCTTGTGTTGTTCTTCTTCAGCTTTTTTTCTAGCAGCCTCTTCTTCAGCTTTTTTTCTAGCAGCTTCTTCTTCGGCTTTCTTTCTAGCAGCTTCTTCGTCAGCTTTCTTTCTAGCGGCTTCTTCTTCAGTAGCCTTTTTCTGAGCTTCTTCTTGTTGTTTACGTTGTTGTTCTTGTTGCTCTTGTTGTTTACGCTGCTCTTCAGCAGTTTTTTTCTGAGCTTCTTCTTGTTTTAGTTTATCTTCATTAGCTTTTTTCTGTGCGTCCTCAGCAGCTTTTTTCTGAGCTTCTTCGTCAGCCTTCTTCTTAGCGTCGTCTTCAGCTTTTTTCGGGTCTGGAGTTCCGCCAGGTGCAGTGAAGGATGCACCAACTGCAGGGCTTGTTCCATTACCTTTTTTCGCTACTACAGAGAAGCTGTAAGTAACGCCTGGTTTAATACCACCAAGAGTAGCTGTCGTACCACTTATTGATAGGCTACCACTTGAACCATCAGTCGCTTTATAGCTTGCTGCATACGCATCAACTTCTGCTGGTCCAGACCAGTTTAGTGTAACTGTGCTAGCGCCATCGAAAGCGACATTAAGACCACTAGGTGCATCTACTTTAATTTGTTTAACCGCATCTTTCTTAGCACCTTTTACGTACAATTCACCATATAATTCTTGTACAGAAGAAGGGCGTTCGAAACGAGATTTATCTGTAGCGAATTTGCTCATCATTACTTGGAACATTTGTTGTGCAATTCTAGTATAACGATCACTAATGTAGTTTTCTGGGCCATTTTTTTCGTAACCAGTCCATACTGCCATTGTATATTGCGGTGTATATCCAGCGAACCAGCTATCTCTGTTTGCATCAGCCGGAATACCATATTCTTTTATAACGTCTGCATCAAAGTTTTGTGTTCCTGTTTTACCGGCAACATCAACACCTGAAACGTATGCTGTTGGACCAGTACCGCCAGAACCAGGTTTTACTACGTCACGAAGAACGTCAGTCACCATGTAAGCTGTATAGTCTTGCATCGCACGTTGTTCTTTCGGTTTAAAACTTTTCTTTTTCCCATCTGGGAAGATAACTTCTTTTACGAAGTGCGGTTTATTGTAGTTCCCACCGTTACCAAAGGCTGCATATGCCCCCGCTACTTGTAATGGTGAACTATCGTTACTACCAATTGCTGTTGATTCATATGTTTTGCCGTCTTTAAATGTCATACCTAAACCCTCAGCAAACGCTTGTGACTTAGGAAGGCCAACCGCTTGAGCTGTCTTTAAAGCCGGAATGTTTAATGATTTTTTCAAAGCTTCACGTAGTGAAACGTCACCTTTATAACTATTTGTTGCATTTCGTATTTTTTTCCCATTGGAATACGTATACTCTGAGTCATTTAATTGATGGTATGTAGACCATTGTAAATTCTCAATTGCTGGACCGTAGTCGAAAATTGGTTTCATTGTTGAACCGACTTGGCGTTTTAAATCAGTGGCCATATTATGACCTTTGAAAGTAGACTTACTTTCTTTACGCCCAGCTCCAATTGCTCGAACTTCTCCAGATTGTGTATCCATAAATACGAATGAACCTTGGAATTGATCGTTCGGATACTTAATAAGATTACCATCCATAATTTTTTCAGCATAATCTTGAGCATCTTGATCAAGTGTTGTATGGATTGTTAAACCATCTGAACCGATATTTACATCCGGATATTCTTTTTCAACTTCTTTTACAACAGCATCTAAAAATGCTTGATACTTCATCTCTGTTACTTCTGAAGATGGTTGAAGACCCTCAGTTACAGAGATTTTCATTGCGTTATTCATTTCATCTTTTGTTATATAACCATGTCGATTCATTAATGATAATACGACGTTACGACGTTGTGTAGCTCGTTCAACGTTATCTGGTTTTGTTGGATCATAAATATTAGGACCTTGGGGTAAACCTGCAAGCATTGCAGCTTCATGCAACTGTAAGTCTTTTAAATCTTTGTCATAATATTTTTTGGCTGCTGTTGCAATACCATACGAACGGTTACCTAAGTTAATCTTATTTAAGTACATTTCTAAAATCTCATGCTTAGAGTATTGTTGCTCTAATTTGTAAGATAGGTACCACTCTTGTACTTTTCTCTTTGCAGTTTTGTCCATCGTTAGAAAATAGTTTTTGACTACTTGTTGTGTAATCGTACTACCACCTTGAGATCCGAATCCTCCAGTGACATTTTCCATAACTGCTTTTGTAGTTCGTTTAAAATCAATTCCATTATGATCATAGAAACGTGAATCCTCAGTTGCAAGGAATGCACTTTCAACTACCTTTGGAATTTGATCATACGTAACGTGGGTTCGTTTTTCAGCACCGTATTCATAGAAAAAATTCCCATTCTTATCAAGAAACTTTGTTGATAAAGGATTGACAAGTTTTGATTTGTCTAATTTTGGAGCGTCCTTCACCATAACAAAGAAAGCGGAAACGCTAGCTACAAGACCAACGATACCAAGAAGTAGACAACCTATAAGGAATTTCTTAAAAAAGGAGCCTTTTTTCTTTGGTTTTTTCTCTTTATTTGTTTCTTGCTTTTGATTTTTTACATGATTTCGTTCTGTACGAGAACGATAATTATCTGACATTATACTTTCTCCTACCTTTCATTCTCTCCCCCAAAAGTCGAAAAAAGAGCCTTAGTGATGACTCTATCACGAAAAATAAACCGTGTCTAGTACACGGATATAATCAATCCGAGGGTGATAACCGCATGATAATAAAGATCCATGCTCTTCTATTTCTTCTTTCGTAATCGATTTTCGTCCACCAGTATTTTGACGATTCCAAAATGCAATAATATGTTTTGCATCTAATAAATAAAGTTCATCAAAAAGTGTAAATTTAATAATAACAAATGCAATCCCATTATGAGCGATTACTTGCTTCATATGTTCAATTTGATGAAGGTGGAAGTTTTGAAGTGGAAAGCTGGTTTTATTTTTTGTTTCTTTCGCTTCAAAATCGATGTACTTCCCTTTATATACACCGTTGTAATCTGTTGTAGAAGGTTGTTTGAAATACGCTTCTTTTACCACTGCAGCACTTCGAGCGGGGTAATCTACTTTTACAATTTGAAGAGGTGTAGGTTTTTTATGTACACATGCAATATTATGGGTTAAGTAATATTCATTTGTTTCATTTAATTCCTCTTCAAGGGACATACCTCTATTACTATAAGTATGTTTTTTAATTGGTGTTTTATGAGGTTGTGAAGCTTGATTGTACCGTTTTCCATTTGGGTAACGAATGGTCATAGTGTGTCCACTCCCAACTTGTTAAGAATTACTTACAAAGGTGATTATAACAAAAAATGAAAAAAGATGTGACCTTTTTGAAGAAAGGTATGATGACTAGCTCATGTTTACATGGAATGATTATGAAAAAATTGAACAATATCGTAAAAATATGGTTTGTTCAGAAGAAGAGAAAGCAATCGTTTACAACATTAAGAGGGAAATTGAAATAGCTAATATGGACAATATTTCTCGAACACAGTCCTATCAAGAATATTATGTAAGAAATGATGAAATTAGGTGGGCTTTTTTAGCAAGTATGGTCTCAAGAAATGCGGGATGGAATATGACTGATTTAAAAGGGAGGTATTATGCTACCGTTTTACCTCAAACAGTAAAAAAACATTTGTTTCTGACTTATGAAGAAGCGAATTGGATTATTTTTTTAGATGCATTCCCTCAGCTATTGTTATACGAAGAAAGTAAGAGGAGACAAGTACCGCTATTCCACTTGTTACAATATTTCAACGTATCAATTTTTATGGAAAAAGAATGGATTTATTTTTGGGAGAAAAAAGATAGAAGTAGGCTCATGACAGCGCTTATTATAAATGAGCAAAATAAAATTCAAAAACCAGTTATTGAGAATACATATTTTAAAAAACATGTATTTCATACTGCATTTTTTAAATTGCAAGAAATGCTTCATATAAGTGCTGTTATTTTTCCCACCGTTGAAGGGGGGATGTATGGGTTTTCAGTGTATCAATTTGAAACGCTACAAAAGCGTATAGAACTAGGGAAGAAATTAGCGGATTTACTGTTTCATCCGAATTATAAAAGTTTATTCCATAGGTTTGCATTGCAAACTATACACACAGGATCAAGAGCAGACTATGAATGTTTTGTAAGAGAAATTAGAAAATCTTGTACGCCAGTCCTTAGAGAGGTTTATCCTGTTGTTGCACATAAGGAAATAAGCATGGGAGATTGGTTTTGTAGAGATACGGAAATAAATGAGTTGTTTTTACTGGAAGAGTATAAGGGGGAAGTTGATATAACAGAATGGTATAAAAGAAAGAGGGAGCAAATCTATGTTGCTTCTATTGTAAATCGTTTTGTTAAAAGGATGGGTGAGTTCGTGATATAATAGAAAAGAAGTCCCGTCTTCATTTATGAAGACGGGACTTCTTAATGTGAAGTAATCCTGCCATGTGTGCGAAAAATTTAATCTCAAAACGTAATGAACATAAGAGATTAAGGATGCTTCAGAAATTAGCTTTTTGTAAAAGTGCTAAAGTTTCACTTTATGTAGCAGGGAAGTTTGGACCATCTAACTTTGGATTGCCAGTCTCGGGTTTATTTTGTTTGTTTTGTTTTTTCTTTTTTTCGTTTTTGTTCTTTGCCATTTTCATACACCTCCTTTTTGTATTGTTACCATTTCTATCGATGGCATACAAAATGATTTCTTTGACGAATAACAACTAGTTTTGTCATGTGAGCAGGAGTGGGGAATCATTCGGCGAAATTACATGACAAAGGAAAAGCAAAGAAGGGGGCGTTTTGTATATGGCGATGGTTCAGAAGGAAGATGTAATGAAAACAATGGATCAAATGTTAAGTTCTCTCGATTTGCTGGAAATGAATATGGGGATTAGAATGAATCATGCATTGAAGGATAAGAGTGAAAAAATATGCAATAAGATAGAAATAACAGAAATGCATATTGAACATATGGAAAATAAATTAGTGCATCACGAAGAAAAAGGGAATTGGGTGAAGGCATTTCAAAACGTCGTAGTGAGTGCATAATAAGGTGGGAATAAAATGAAGTATGAAGCATTAATACAATCTTCAGAAAAACTCATGGAGTATAATAATGAAGCGAATGTGAAAAAAAGAGAAATGATTGAGTACGATTTTTATAAGGATATGAAACCATTTGTAGATATGGTAGATGAGGAATTAAAAGTGTGGAAAGAATTAGCTTATAAATGGATTAAGGAAGAAAAACCGAAGTATATACATGTACAGCAAATTGATCAAGTGTACGATAATTTACAGACAAATGTATTGCAATGTTTTGTAAATAAAGGTAAAGGTAAGCGATTCTTTGAAACACATCAAGCCATTTCGTATACTTTGCAAAATATAATTGAGCAATGTAAGTAACAAGAGGGGAAACCCTCTTGTTTTTTATGCTTCTGTCATAGTTGTAGGTTTTGTTGCACCGTTTATTTCTAATTCTTTTATTAATGTTCGGTAATCTGAAATGCATATTTTTCCTTCGAGATACCAATGTCTCGCAAAGTCTAACAATTCATTTACATTCTCTGTGTAATACCCCTTTTTTTGAGAAAACGCTTGTTTTAAATCCCCTAATACCATGTTGATTCCTCCCCCATGAGAATCTTCTTCTTCATTATCATAGCATGGAAGGGTTTTCTTTTTTAATTTTTTAAAAATTTAAACTTCCGACAAAAATAGACAGATACTCCGTCACACAAATTATTTTACAAGTACATATTATATATGTAGAAACTTATGTGAAGGAGGAGAGAATGCATGTTTCAACAATCTAACGTATATCAGCAATCTAATCCATATGCACAGCAAAATATGTACCAATATAATACGGATACATATTTACGGTATAATATGTATCCTTTCGAGCCTCATTATGGAAATCAAAATTATTACCAGCCATTTGAAGTGTCGTTTATGAATCAACCTCAGCAACAGCAGCAACCTTATATGAATACACAACAGCAGCCTTATATGGATCCACAACAGCAACCTTATATGAATTCGCAATACTATATGCCACCACCATCTCCCTATGGAAATCAGCAAGCGATGTTTTATCCACCAAAACAGCCGTACCCGACGCAGAACAAACAAAAACAACAACAGCAACCGAGTCAGTTTTCTAGTTTTGTTTCCCAATTTAAAACGTCAGATGGGAACTATGATGTAAATAAAATGATGAATACAGCTGGACAAATGATGAATGCGATGAATCAAGTGACAGGTATTGTAAAGCAAGTTGGAGGTTTTTTTGGTAAGTAATTTTGAAGGATTGTCTATAAAAAACATTGTATAGGAAGTGGGGACTAGACAAATTTCCTTATAATAAATGGGTATATATAACAAGCGGCTTAACCTCCTTTCTCATATTGTAAAGTGTAATCAGATTTTTTTTATGAGAGAGGAGAGAAAAAACTATGCATCATTGTCATCCTTGCTTTGGAGGGCATAAGCCTACAGGACCTATTTGTACAACTGCTCCTGTCATTCATCCGACGAAACAATGCGTAACACATTCTTTTTCAACAACGGTGGTGCCACACATTTTCCCGACGCATACAACACATGTACACCATCAACAAATTAAAAACCAAAACTTCTTCCCGCAAACAAACTCGAATGTAAATGTTGTAGACCCAATCGATCCAGGATTCGGCGGCGGATGTGGACCATGTGGTCATGGTCATCATGGCCATCATGGACATCAAGTATCTCCATTTGGTCCAGGACCAAATGTATCTCCGTTTGGACCAAACGTATCTCCATTCGGGCCAAATGTATCACCATTTTTACCAAACAATGTATCACCAGTAGGTCCGAATATTGGACCAAATGTTGGTGGAATGTTTAAAAAGTAAATGATATGTTAGAACTAGCGAAATGCTAGTTCTTTTTTTGTAATTGGAGTGTTGATATGAAAGTTATTGCTATAACGGGATATAAGCCGTTTGAACTTGGTATATTTAAAAATGATCATCCAGGGGTGGACTGTATAAAAAAAGCATTGCACCGAAAATTAACTGCTTTTGTAGAAGAAGGTTTGGAATGGGTGATAATAAGTGGACAGCTAGGGGTCGAATTATGGGCTGCTGAAGTTGTTTTTGACATTCAAGTAGAATATCCAGATTTAAAATTAGCGGTATTTACTCCGTTTTTAGAACAGGAAGAAAGCTGGAAGGAAGATAACCGTGAATATTACGAATATATTCTCTCTCAAGCAGACCATATTGATAGTATTACGAAACGGAAGTACGAAAGCCCAGAGCAATTTAAATTAAAAAATCAATTTTTTATTGAAAAAAGTGATGCACTTTTAGCTGTATATGATGAAGAAAAACCAGGGAGTCCTAAATATATTGTAGAAGCAGCAAAGAAAAAAGGAGAAATAGAAAATTATCACAGTTATTTTATTCTTTTTTCCGATTTACAAGATATAATAGAAGAGGAACAGTGGAATAATGCTGAGTAATATGTAATATAGTACTCGTATATATGATTGACAAAAGGCATTGTTTCTGAAAAAATTTAGGTAATGAAAGTTTTGGCAAAAATTTGAGGTGAAGAAAATGATTTCGGATAAAATTAAATTAACGGCGAAAGATATTTTAGAAAAAGAATTTAAAACAGGCATGAGAGGTTATCAACAAGAAGAAGTAGACAAGTTTCTTGATATGATCATTAAAGACTATGAAGCTTTCCACAAGGAGTTTGACCAATTAAAGCAACAAAATGCTCGTTTAAAGCGTGAATTAGAGGAACAAAAACTAGTAGCAACGCAAGTGCCACAACAACCAGTTGTACAAACGCCAGTTGCACAACCTGTATATAACAACACGAATACGGACATTTTGAAACGTCTATCTAATTTAGAAAAAGCTGTATTTGGAAGTAAGTTATACGAATAATTTCTAGTGGTAAAAAGGTTAAAGCATTTTACATAGAAAAAAACATTGCAAAATCTTTTTGTTTCCACTATACTAATGGATGTCATAACGTTTGGGTAATCGCTGCAACGCCAACGTTGTAGAGGAAAGTCCATGCTCGCACGGCCTGAGATGGCTGTAGTGTTCGTGCCTAGCCAATTCATAAGCTAGGGTATTCTGGCTGTAAGGCTGGTTTAACGGCAGGGAAAAAACCTAAGTCCTTTCGGATATGGTTTGACTACCTTTAAAGTGCCACAGTGACGAAGTCCTTGAAGAAATGATAGGAGTGGAACGAGGTAAACCCCACGAGCGAGAAACCCAAATAATGGTAGGGGAATCTTTTCCAAGGAAATGAACGATGGGAAAGGACAGGTTGTATAACCTGTAGATAGATGATTGCCACCGGAGTACGAGGCGTGGGCCGTTTGCAGTACAAAGGAACAGAACATGGCTTACAGAACGTTATGAACCAACTATGAAATAACTCAGCTCTCCTTTGTTAGAGGAGGGCTTTTTATTTGTATGAAGTTATAAATTATGAGTTAAAATGGTTAATGAGAAAATTTTTCGTAAAATGTAATGATTAATAGGACTAATTGCTATTAATTATTGTTTGACTATACATAAGAGGTGAATGCAAATGGGAAAAGTTACTTTAATCGCAACAGCGGCAATGGGTATTGAAGCATTAGTTGCCCGAGAAGTTCGTGATCTTGGTTATGAATGCCAAGTGGAAAACAGCAAAGTAACATTTGAAGCAGATGAAAAGGCGATTTGTCGCACGAACTTATGGTTACGTACTGCGGACCGTGTGAAAATTAAAGTTGGCGAATTCAAAGCGACAACATTTGATGAGCTGTTTGAAAAAACGAAAGCATTAAACTGGGGAGATTATATTCCAGAGAACGGAGAGTTCCCGGTAATTGGTAAATCATTAAAATCTGAGTTGTTCAGTGTTTCGGATTGCCAACGTATCGTTAAAAAAGCTGTCGTTGAAAAATTAAAAACAACATATAAACGTACAACTTGGTTTGAAGAAGATGGTCCGTTATTCCGTATTGAGATCGCAATGCTCAAGGATATTGCAACGTTAACAATTGATGCAAGTGGTGTTGGACTTCATAAACGTGGATACCGTATGGATCAAGGGGAAGCGCCATTAAAAGAAACATTGGCTGCGTCTTTAATTAAGTTAACAAACTGGAAGCCAGATCGTCCTTTCGTGGATCCTTTCTGTGGATCAGGTACAATTCCGATTGAAGCAGCATTAATTGGCCAAAATATTGCACCAGGATTTAACCGTGGCTTCGCATCAGATGAGTGGGGTTGGGTTGGTAAACAAAACTGGCGTGAAGCTCGTCAAGAAGCTGAAGATTTAGCGAATTACAATCAACCACTACAAATCATTGGATCAGATATCGATCATCGTATGATTCGAGTTGCTCAAGATAACGCTGAAGAAGTAGGTTTAGGTGATTTAATCACATTTAAACAAATGCAAGTAAAAGATTTCACGACAAAAGAGGATTATGGCTATGTTGTAACGAATCCTCCATACGGAGAACGTTTAAGTGAAAAAGCACTCGTTGAGCAATTGTACAAAGAAATGGGACAAGTATTCCGCCCATTAGACACATGGTCAGCGTATGTATTAACAAGTTACGAAGCGTTTGAGAAGTGCTACGGAAAAGATGCATCAAAGAAACGTAAACTGTTTAACGGATTTATCCGTACAGATTACTACCAATACTTCGGAAAACGTCCGCCGCGTAATTCATAGTATAAAACTCCTCCAGCACGCATATACTGGCTATTATGTAGTGCGTAAAGGAGGAAGTGGTATGGATAGTTTCCAATTATCAATGATTCAAAAAGCTATTCACCGTACGTATGACGAGCTCGGAAAAGAAGTGGATAGTCAAGGTGTGATTGTAGATGAAATACAAAAAGCACAAGAAGAATATTTGTCAGCTCTTTCGCATGAAACAGCGATTGATAAACGGTATTTAAAGTCATTAATATAGAAGAAAATTTTCCTTTTTCGAAAGGAAAATTTTTTTTCGTGTATTTCTATGTATGGCAACAGGGGAAAGTGGCTGCACACATATGAGTAGCAGTTGCTATATTTTTTTATAGAAAAACTTTTTGGTTGGAGGCTAAGGATGTTTACTGAGAAGAGATTACCATTTGAAGTAGGGAAACAAGATAATTTTTATGATAAGTTGAATGAGTGGATTGGAGATGTGTTTTACGACATCCTTCCGGAAAAAGGTTTTGAAGAGCGTGATGAACAAATTTTTATGGCGTTTCAATTAGAACGTGCTTTCCAAGAAAAGAAAGTAATGTTCGCAGAAGCGGGCGTAGGAACAGGGAAAACAATTGTATATCTTCTATATGCAATTTGCTATGCGCGTTATACTGGAAAACCAGCTATTATCGCTTGTGCTGATGAAACGTTAATTGAGCAGCTTGTGAAAGAAGAAGGGGACATTGCTAAGTTATCTGAAGCATTAGGGCTATCTGTTGATGTTAGACTTGCGAAATCAATGGATAATTATTTATGTTTACGTAAACTTGAAGATGTTATGAGTGGACGAGCTCCAGAAGTAATTGAAGATGTATACTACGAATTACCGCAGTTTGTATTCGATCATGGTACGATGCAAAACTTTACCCACTACGGTGACAGAAAAGAATTTCCTCTTTTAAATGATGAGGAATGGTCAAAAGTAAATTGGGATTACTTCCAAGATTGCTTCACTTGTGATTCTCGCCATCGTTGTGGTCAAACTCTTTCTCGTGAACATTATCGTAAAGCGGCAGATTTAATTATTTGTTCTCAAGATTTCTACATGGATCATATTTGGACGTACGATGCACGTAAACGTGAAGGGCAAATTCCGTTATTACCAGAAAGTAGCTGCGTTGTATTCGATGAAGGACATCTTGTAGAATATGCAGCTCAAAAAGCTTTAACGTATCGTTTAAAGCAGACGATGATGGAGCAACTCTTAACAAGATTGTTGCAAAACGATATTCGTGAAGAGTTTGCGCATTTAGTAGAAGAAACAATTTGGCAAACAGAGCGATTCTTTGATGTGTTACAAGAAAATAAAAAAGAAATTGCCGGTTCTGATCGTTTAGAAATTACTGTGACAGAAAAAGTAACTGCTGAAGCGAAGCGACTTTATGCGAAAATTGGTGAAGTTGGTGATGCATTAGTATTTGAAAGTGAAATGCATACAGTAAACACGTATGACTTAAATATCGTTGATGAACATTTAGATGTATTAGAACATTCACTTCGTCTGTTCATGCACGAGAAAAATGTAATTACATGGGGTGAAGAAGGTGATGGAGCCTTCACGTTAGTGATTATGCCACGTGCAGTTGAAGAAGTATTACAAGAGAAAGTATTCTCGAAGAAAATCCCGTATATTTTCTCTTCTGCTACATTATCTAATAACGATTCATTCGCATTTACAGCAAATAGCTTAGGAGTAAAAGATTACTTGTCATTCTCGGTTGCTTCACCGTTTGATTATGAGGAGCAAATGGCAGTAAACTTACTATCGCATACGAAAGAAAATGAATGGGAAAGAAAGTGTCAATATACACTTGAAAATATACAGAAAACAAATGGACGTACACTTGTATTATTCCGTACAACACAAGAACTTGCAGCGTTTAAAGAATATGTAAGTAAAGAACAAATGTCCGTTCCGTTCCTATATGAAGGGGATCAAGAAATTAGTCAGCTCGTTTCTCGTTTCCAAAATGAAGAAGAGACTGTACTTTGCGCCGTTCATTTATGGGAAGGTTTAGATATTCCTGGTTCATCATTATCACATGTTATCATTTGGTCATTACCATTCCCTCCAAACGATCCTGTGTTTGAAGCGAAGCGTAAACATGTAAATGATCCATTCTGGGATGTAGATGTACCGTATATGATTTTACGTCTTCGTCAAGGGATTGGACGTTTAATTCGTACGAGCGACGATAAAGGTGCTATATCAATCTTCTTATCTGATACAGAAGATGAGAAAGTGATAGAAGCGGTGAAAAACGTACTACCAGTAGAAGGTAAAGAATTATAAGGAGAAAGCTTGGCGCTTGCCAAGCTTTTTTTCTATTATAAAAGGAATTTAGATTTCCATGTCGAATTAAGTTTGAGGTAGAAAAGGGAGGTTTTATACGATGACAGTAGCTACATATGAAGTAGAAACACAATTTTTAACATATGTGAAGAAGATACAAAATTACGGAGAAGCATTAAGCTTAATGTTTTGGGACTTAAGAACAGGTGCGCCTAAAAAAGGTGTAGACCAGCGTTCAGAAGTAATTGGTATGCTTTCATCAGAAGTATTTGTAATGTCGACTTCAGATGAGATGGGGAACTATTTAACAGAACTTGAAGCTTTAATACGTGAAGATAAACTTTCTGAAACGACGAAGAAAATGGTTGAAGAATGTCGTAAAGAATATGATAGAAATAAAAAAATTCCACAAGCGGAATATGAAGCGTATGTGAAATTAGAAGCGAAAGCGGAAAGTGTGTGGGAAGAGGCTCGCGAAAAATCTGATTTCGAAATGTTCCGTCCGTATTTAGAACAAATAGTTGAATATAAAAAGAAATTCATTACATATTGGGGTTACGAAACATATAAATATAATACATTATTAGATATGTATGAGCCGGGTATTACAGTAGAAGTGTTAGATCATGTATTTGGTCAGCTTCGTGAGCGTATCGTTCCGCTCGTAAAAGAAATATCGGAGTCGCAAAAGAGACTAAAGACAAGTGCTTTATCAGAACATTTTTCAAAAGAAAAACAAAAAAACTTTACATTAGAGCTATTAAAGCAATTAAATTATGACTTTGAAGCAGGTCGTCTTGATGAAACGGTACATCCATTCGAGATTACATTAAATAGAGGGGATGTTCGTATTACGACACGCTATGACGAAAAAGACTTCCGTATGGCTGTGTTTGGAACAATTCATGAATGTGGTCATGCTGTATATGAGCAAAATATTGCAGAGAAATTTGAAGGTACACCGCTATGTAGTGGAACATCTATGGGGATTCATGAGTCACAATCATTATTCTTTGAGAACTTTATCGGTCGTAATAAATCATTCTGGAAGAAAAATTATGATTTATTAAAAGAGTATAGCGATGGCCAATTCAATGATATATCAGTAGACGAGTTTTATGATGCAATTAACGAATCGAAGCCATCATTCATTCGTATAGAAGCAGATGAGCTTACGTATCCGCTTCACGTTATGGTTCGTTATGAACTTGAGAAAGAATTATTTGATGGTACATTACAAGTGAAAGACTTGCCAGCGGCTTGGAATGATAAGATGGAAGCATATTTAGGAATTCGTCCGGAAAACAATGCACAAGGTGTATTGCAAGATGTTCACTGGGCTGGTGGTTCATTTGGATACTTCCCATCTTATGCGCTTGGTTATATGTATGCAGCGCAATTTAAGCAAAGAATGTTAAAAGACATTCCGAACTTTGATGCATTATTAGAAGAAGGAAACGTAACACCAATTCGTGAATGGTTAACAGAAAATATTCACCAATATGGCAAAACGAAAAAGCCACTTGAAATTTTAAAAGATGTGACAGGTGAAGGGTTAAATGCAAACTACTTAGCGGATTATTTAGAAGCGAAGTATAAAGAAATTTATGAGTTATAAAAAAGAGCTGCTTAATTGCAGCTCTTTTTTTAAAGGGGATAGAAGAATGATTTATACATATACAGTAATGACGCAAGAAGAAGCAGAAGAAATTGCATATAACTGGCATTATGAAGGGAAACATTCTTTTTACGATATAGAGGCAGATGAAGAAGATTTAGCTGAGTTTTTACATGAGGAGAGTAGAGGGAATCATACATTTTCTGTGAAGGAAAATGGCACTCTCATTGGTTTTTTAACTGTTTGTAACGTGAATGAAGGAACAGTTGATATAGGTCTTGGAATGAAACCTGATATAACTGGGAATGGATTTGGTTTGCAGTTCGTAAATGCTGGACTAGCTTTTAGTAAAGAAAAATACGGATGCAATTATATAACGTTATCAGTAGCGACATTTAATGAGAGAGCGATTACAGTGTATAAAAGAGCAGGATTTGAAGCAGTTGGTACGTTTGTCCAGAAGACGAATGGTAGTTGTTTTGAGTTTTTGAGAATGAGTTATATATGTAAAAAATAAAAAAACAGAAGAATCTTCTTCTGTTTTTTTGTAACTTCATTAACTTTCAGTTGCTAGCATGTGTACAGCTATTTCATGCATGTCTTTCAAACCTGACACTTGAGCGTATTCAGCAACAGTGATACCACTCGTTGCTAGAAGTTCGATAATATGTTCATCCATTCTTGACCAAGTTTTACCGCCAGCGTTGTCATAAGAGTGAATTAAATTTGTTAGTCCATCTTTCCCAAAGAGCAGATAATGAGATGTAAAATCTATAGATACATCACCTACCCCTACTTCTGTCCAATCGATTAAGCCTGTTACATTATTTTTATTATCAATCAGGATATGACCTGGATGTATATCCCCATGCTTTACTCCTACATGAGATGGCCAAAAAGAGTCTTCAGCTAGCCATGCTTGCCAACGATCCCATAAGTTTTGATTGATATCGTATTGTTCCTTCACTCGATTCATCCTTTGTTTCATAGAAGTTCTTAATTCATTAGCAGTAAGCATTTCAACACCTATATTGTTAAATTTTTGCTGAGGTAATGAGTGTAAATTCGCTAGAACTTTTCCTAATGAAATATTGTATTCAGTCGGTGCATTCTTTTCATTAAAGTTCCATACATATTCTTGTCGTTCTATATCGATAGTAGCGGCAGGAACGCCACTTAGTTGTTTATAAGCAATTAGTTCCTCAGAAAATATAGACCAATCAGGAACTTGGAATTCTGCATGTTGTTTCATGATTTCTAATGCTTCTTTTTCAAGTAGAGCATGTCTCATAGATTCTCGTCTACGAGGAATTCGTAGTATCCATTTATCTCCGTTTTGTTCTTTCACGTGTGCTACTTGAAAGTCAACGCCAGACTCATTAATTTCTATTGAATCTTCTAATATATTTAGCCCTTCCTTAGTTGCTAATTGTTTCACTTTAAGTGTATTCATTATTATTGCCTCCAAATGTTTATTCTAATTTCAATGTTTTCATACGTTTTCTGTTACGAATTGTTTCTAACTACATCCATATGATTAAAGTAGCAAGATATAAGAAAATGTAATCATAAAAAACCACAGACGGGCTTCTGTCTGTGGTTAAGAGTAAACGAGGATGTAATGAATAAACGCCTCTCTTTGTATGAAAAAATATACGAAAAAAAGACAGACGTATATCTGCCTTTCTTCATGTGGAAAGTGTATTCTTCCGTTGAAGATTATTAAAAATGTGCAGACTAATCCCGTTTACTCTGCTTTATGAAAACAGAGCCTTTGAACATATTAAGTTACTTAGTGTTCAAAGTTTGCTGACGTAGTCTTCCTGCATGCATCATCTTTAACAATCCTCCTTTTAATAGTATAGTGTTACTATACTTTGTTTATAAATAAACATCAACAAAAAATACTAGATGTAATATGTAAAAACGAATGAAATACAAATTTACATTCGAAAAATAGAAAAAAGGATGTCTGCTCTTATAATTAGAAGCTTTGTATTAGTAGTAAATAGTAAGTTTAGTAAGGAAGGTAGAGGTAAGCATGGTTACAATTAAAACAAAAAATGAAATAGATTTGATGCACGGATCTGGGAAGTTACTTGCTTCGTGTCATAGAGAAATTGCGAAAATGATGAAACCGGGTGTGACGACAAAAGAAATTGATACGTTTGTTGAAGCGTATTTAGAAAAGCATGGTGCAATATCTCAGCAGAAAGGATATAACGGGTATCCATATGCAACGTGTGCATCTGTAAACGATGAAATGTGTCATGGCTTTCCGGCGGATGAACCTTTAACTGAGGGCGATATTGTAACAATTGACATGGTAGTAAACTTAAATGGTGGTCTTTCAGATTCTGCTTGGACGTATAGAGTTGGAAAAGTTTCTGATGAAGCAGAAAGGTTATTAGTAGTAGCTGAGAATGCATTGTATAAAGGAATTGATCAGGCAGTAATCGGTAATCATGTAGGAGATATTGGCTATGCAATTGAGAGTTACGTAGCAAAGGAAGGTTTTTCTGTCGCAAGAGATTTTACAGGACACGGGATCGGTAAAGAGATTCATGAAGAGCCAGCAATTTTTCATTTTGGGAAACAAGGACAAGGGCCTGAGTTACAAGAAGGAATGGTAATTACAATTGAGCCTATTGTAAATGTAGGCATGCGCTATTCGAAAGTAGATTTAAATGGATGGGCTGCAAGAACGATGGACGGGAAATTATCAGCTCAATATGAGCATACAATTGCGATTACAAAAGATGGGCCAATCGTTTTAACGACGCTTTAAAATAATATGTAAGAGTTTGCAAAACTCGAACGAAAATATTGTTTTTATAAAATTTGTACGTGTTTTTTTAATAAATGCTTTCCAAAATGTAAAAAGTGCGTTATAATCCATCTATAAAATAAATAGTTAGCTACACTCATATAATCGCGGGGATATGGCCTGCAAGTTTCTACCGAAGTACCGTAAATACTTTGACTATGAGTGAGGACGAATATATTGCTTGTTTAGCATTCTTTTTTGCGAAACTCCAAAAGCGCGTCTCTCACTTGTAACGAGTGGTGGCGGCTTTTGGAGTTTTTTATTGCATAAGAGGGGGAACAAACATGAAAGTATTACAAGAAAAGATTTTGAACGAAGGAAAGGTTTTATCTGGTGACGTATTAAAGGTAGATGCATTTTTAAATCATCAAATTGACCCAGTACTTATGCAAGAAATCGGAAAAGAATTTGCTAAACGTTTTAAAGAAGAGAACATTACAAAAATCGTGACGATTGAATCTTCAGGCATTGCACCAGCAGTTATGGCTGCATTAGAGCTTGGTGTAAAAGTAATCTTTGCAAGAAAACGTAAATCGTTAACGTTACAAGATAATATGTACGTTGCAAACGTATACTCATTTACGAAGCAAGAAACGAATGAAATTTCATTATCTCGAAATCATATCGATGAAACTGATCGCGTTTTAATTATCGATGACTTTTTAGCGAACGGTCAGGCTGCTTTAGGTTTAATGAGTTTAGTAGAGCAAGCAGGAGCAAGTATTGCAGGTATTGGTATTGTTATTGAAAAAGCATTTCAAGATGGAGGAAAGAAGCTGCGTGAACAAGGAGTTCGTGTTGAGTCACTAGCAGAAATTGCATCACTTGATAACGGCACAGTTACATTTGTACAGCATGAAACTGCGGAGGTGAAATAAGCAATGAAGCAACATCCATTTAAAATTGCATCGCTTGGTATGCAGCATATGCTTGCTATGTACGCTGGCGCAATTATCGTTCCGCTTATTGTGGGCGGCGGACTTGGTTTAAATCAAAAAGAGTTAACATATTTAGTCTCAATTGATTTATTAATGTGCGGCGTTGCGACAATTTTACAAGCATTATCAAATCGCTTTTTCGGTATTGGACTCCCAGTTGTACTTGGTTGTACATTTACAGCAGTTGGGCCGATGATTGCAATCGGAAAACAATACGGCGTATCTTCTATTTATGGAGCAATTATTGCTGCCGGGTTATTCGTTGTTATTTTTGCGAAA
Source organism: Bacillus sp. HY001 (assembly GCF_007558965.1). Lineage (NCBI taxonomy): Bacteria > Bacillati > Bacillota > Bacilli > Caryophanales > Bacillaceae > Bacillus > Bacillus sp. HY001. The sequence goes on from NZ_VLTE01000031.1 coordinate 43,704, forward strand.
TTATTTGGAAAGCTTGTAAAACTGTTTCCACCTGTTGTAACAGGATCTGTCGTTACCGTAATTGGAGTTACACTTGTTCCAGCAGCAATTAATGATATGGCTGGAGGAGTAGGAAGTAAGGATTTCGGTAGTCTTGAAAATTTAGCGTTAGCATTTGGTGTGTTACTATTTATCATCATTATGTATCGTTTTTTTGACGGATTTATTCGTTCGATCTCTATTTTACTAGGTCTATTGTTCGGTACAATCGTTGCGGCATTTATGGGGAAAGTAAGCTTGCAAGCAGTTGGAGAGGCTGATTGGTTCCATGGTATTCAGCCATTTTACTTCGGAACACCAACATTTGAATTGACGCCAATTATTACGATGATTTTAGTTGCTTGTGTAGGGATTGTAGAAGCAACAGGTGTTTACTTTGCATTATCTGATATTTGCAATAAAAAGATCGGTGAAAAAGAATTAACAAAAGGCTATCGCGCAGAAGGATTAGCGATGGTATTAGGTGGTATTTTCAACGCGTTCCCATATACAACATACTCTCAAAATGTAGGACTTGTTCAATTAACTGGAGTAAGAAATCGCGTTATTATTTATACTTGTGGTGGTATGTTAATCGTTCTTGGTTTCATTCCAAAAATCGCAGCTATTACAACAATCATTCCGAAATCAGTACTTGGCGGTGCAATGTTAGCAATGTTCGGTATGGTTATGGCATATGGTATTAAAATGTTAAGTAGTGTTGATTTTGGAAGACAAGAAAATTTATTAATCGTTGCATGCTCTGTCGGAATTGGACTTGGAGTTACAGTTGTTCCTACATTATTCTCACAACTTCCAGAAAGCATTCGTATTTTAACAGATAACGGAATTGTACTTGGAAGTGCGTCAGCAGTACTTTTAAATATCGTATTTAATATGGTGCCGCAGCGTAAAGCGAAAGTAAAAGAAGAGCCAGTGTCTATACAAAGTGCAGTAAGAGAAGCATAAAAAAGCAAGGTCTCGTTATGAGACCTTGCTTTTCTTTTTAAGTGGCATCATTTTCCCGTAAGTACCAAGACGCCAAATGTACTCAAGTGGGCCGTATTGATAACGTGACAGCCACCAGCGGCTAATAAAGATTTGTAACGTGTAGAAACCGATGCAGAATAGTGGTCCTACCCATAATGGAGCAAGATAATCATTTTTGAACAATAGTCCGAATACAAGTAACGTGACGATTGTATGTGAAATGTAGTTTGTTAACGCCATTCGACCAACGTATTGGAACGGACGTAATAATGCTTGCCATTTTTCTTTTTGTAATAAACGCATAAGCGTGACAATGTAGAAGATGAATAATGTTTTTCCACTTATCATTGTAATACCCATAAGTGAAAATGGTGTGTATGGTTGATTGTTCATAAAGAAATAAACCATAATAAACCACATCGGTAATGTTAAAATGAACATAATGATTTGCCATTTTCTAAGGTTTGGATCTAATTCTTTAGCACGGCGGAAAATGTCTTTTTTACCAGCATATAATCCTAGTAAAAACAATCCTAGTGTTTCAGGGAGCATAATAAGGCTGTTACTTATTGCTTCAGAATAGAAAGAATGGAATCTGTCTGTAATTTGTAAGCTCCAATTTTCTAACGGCATAATTGCGGTGGAAAGACCTAGTTCATCTACCGGCACTAATAGCATGAGAAGAGAACCTAATAATGTGAACAATTGCATGAAACTTAATAGTACAATTGACCATATTAAAATGGTACGAGGTTCTCTCTTATAAAATAAAAATAAGAAAAATCCAGCGATTGCATACGTATGTAAAATGTCTCCGTCCCATAAAAGAACGTAATGTAAGAAACCAAATAATAATAAAATAAGTAAGCGACGAACAAATAAAGTTTTTGGACGATCGGTTTTCGCTTCAGCACGAGTCATAAAAATGTAAAAGCCTAGGCCGAATAAAAACGAAAAGATAGTATAAAACTTCGTTTGAATAAACATATCGTAAAATAGGCGAATGTAGCTGTCTATCCCTTCGTAAATCCCTGAAATATCACGTGAGTCAATCCCGGCGATAACAGGCCAGTTCACAAGAAAAATACCTAATACAGCTATTCCTCTAATAATATCGATGGAGCGTATCCTCTCGCCTTGTGTAATATTTTGTGTCATTATTTTCCTCCTTGTTAAGTAATTCCCTTTTATTATACAAAATGTAAGGTGGAGGGTATAGGGGAGATTTCCATTTTTTTTTACTATTAAGTTATGTAAGATGAGATATAATAAGAGTGCACAACAAGTTTTAACCTTCTTCAAAACAGGCAGTAAAGCTCCTTCTTATAAGGGGCTTTCTTTATAAAAAGTGTTGATAATGATTCTCTTTAATGATAAAATGTATTTAAAAGTGATAATCATTATCAAAAAAGGTTGGTGCATGAGTATGGTATATGCATTAGTAGCAGGTACGGTAGCTGTATATGCAGTTATTGCAAAGTATGTTTTAAATGGAGTAGGAACAGCAAAATGAGTGATATGACATAAAATCCCTTTCATTTGTAAAAAGAATGAAAGGGATTTTTTATTTTTAATGAGAATATGCTGAAAATTTAGTATGATAGTAAAGTGAAACTGTAATCAATGAGAGGATGTATGTCCCGTTGATTATGAGCTCGCAAATAGCGAGGAAAAGTATATACATCTTGGATAAAGGGGAACAAGGGGATGACAAACATAGTACAGACAAACGGTATGAAAAAACTTGTTTGTTTTTATGAAGAGTGGCAAAAACACGGCGATGCAGAGAATAGTTTAAAGTTGTTTGAGGTGATTCAAAAATATAAGCAAGAGCAACTTATGATTGCGTTCTGCGGTCACTTCTCTGCAGGGAAATCAACGATGATGAATCATCTATATAAAGCGCAGTTGTTACCGACAAGTCCAATTCCGACAAGTGCTAACGTTGTCAAAATTGAAAAAGGGATGGATCGTGTTGTTGTAACGGTTAAATCTGGAGAACAGTACGAGTATGACGGTGCATATTCAGCTGAAGAATTAAAACAAATTTGTAAAGACGGTGATGAGGTAATTGGTGTTCACATTTATCGGAATGATGCGCCAATTCCTGAGGGTGTTATGTTAGTTGATACACCAGGGATTGATTCAACAGATGATGCCCACCAACTAGCGACAGAATCAACACTGCATCTAGCAGACGTAATTTTTTATATGATGGATTATAATCACGTCCAATCGGAAGTGAATTTACAATTTGTTAAAGAATTGAAACAACGTAATAAAACGGTTTATCTCGTTGTAAATCAAATAGATAAACATAAAGAAAATGAATTATCGTTTGAGGATTATAAAGATAGTGTAAAACAATCGTTCTCTAACTGGGATATTGAAGTAGATGGAGTGTATTATACTTCATTACGAATGATGAACCATACACATAATGAAATTGGAAGTTTAGAAACATTAATTACTTCTATTATGAAAGAAAAAGAGCAGTATGTAAGAGATGGAATGGAGCGAGAAACAGAATATTTAATGGGGGAACATTTCTCGTTTATTCTTTCTGAAAATGAAAAAGCTCTTTTGAAATATGAGGAAGAGTTAACATCACCGCTTTCCATTTTAGAGATAGTGGAAAAGAAAGAAGAGCTAACGGAAACTAAACATCACGAGGCTAGTAAAGAGTCTCACGTGAGAAACGAATTTATAAAAGGCTTACAAGCTATATTAGATAACGCGTATTTAATGCCATTTGAAATGAGAGAATTGGCAAATGCGTATTTAGAAACGAAATTAACTAAGTTTAAGGTCGGTTTGCTATTTGCGAAAGGAAAGACGGAGCAAGAAAAGCAGAGACGTTTAGATGCCTTTTATTCTGCCTTACAAAAGATTGTTGAAACGCAACTTGATTTCCATGTGAAAGAATTTATTGTTACCTTCTTAAAGGAAGAAGGATTGTTTACAGAGGAAATTGGGAAAGACATATATGCTTTAGAAATAGCTTTTGGACCAGAAATGTTAGCTGAAGTCATTAAACAAGGAGCAGGTTTCACAGGGGATTACTTACTTCTTTATACAGCGGATGTAGCGAATGAACTGAAGAAACGTTATTTTACAAAAGCACAGCAAATTTTTGATAAAAGTGCAGTTGTTTTAAAGCAAAAGGTGAAGGAAGAAGTTACTCGTATTGAAGAAGAGATAGAAAAATATACGATGTTGCAAACAGCAAAAGAAACGAAGTTGCAATACAGTAACAATTTGGAGGCATATGAAAGTTATTTGCAAAATGTTTGGCACGAGCGTATTGCTACACCAGAAGGATTGCAAATAGAGGAGATATTGCAAAGTAAAACACAAATTGTTAGTGAGAAATTCACACTACAAGAACAGGAAAGCGTAAACAGTAACGTAATGGCTCGTGAGGAAGAGATAAAAGGAACGGCAGCTTTAAATATTCAGCGTATATTAGAGAAAGTGAAGAAAGCTGAAACGATATTAGAGCCATTGCCAGCGCTGAAACATGTACAGCAAGAGGTAATAGAAAAAAGGCGTCGTGTGGAAACAAAACAATTTACAGTAGCGTTATTCGGAGCTTTTAGTGCTGGGAAATCATCATTTGCCAATGCATTGCTTGGTGAGAAGGTACTTCCTGTGTCACCAAATCCGACGACGGCAACGATCAATCAAATTTTGCCAGTTACAGAGGAAAAACCACACGGAACAGTAATCGTTCAATTTAAATCAAAGCAAGCTCTATTAGAAGATATGAAAGCTGTTTATAAGCTGTTTCATTATGAGATTACTACGTTAGATGAAGCGTTAGCACAAATTGATAAAGTTATGAAATATCCTTCACCAACTGGGAAGCAAAAAACAACATTTAGCTTTTTACGAGCGGTACAAAAAGGGTATGATACAGTTTCTGCTCATTTAGGGGAGCAAGTACAAGTTACGTTAGAAGAGTTTTCTGATTATGTAGCGAATGAAGAAAAATCATGTTTTGTTGAGTACATGGAGCTGTATTATGATTGTGCTTTAACAAGGCAAGGAGTAGCGCTGGTAGACACACCTGGAGCGGATTCTATTAACGCCCGCCATACGGACGTTGCGTTCCAGTATATTAAAAACGCGGATGCTATTTTATTTGTAACGTATTATAATCATGTGTTCTCTCGTGCTGACCGTGAATTTTTAATCCAGCTTGGTCGTGTAAAGGATACGTTTGCTCTTGATAAAATGTTCTTCTTAATTAATGCGGCCGATTTAGCAGAGTCTGAAGAAGAACTTGAAATGGTAAAAGGGTATATCGCAGACCAGCTACTGCAATACGGTATTAGAAATCCACGTTTATTCGCAATTTCAAGTTTATGTGCGCTTGAAGAGAAACAAGGAAAGAATATTGAAAAAGAAAAGTACGGTATATTACAAAACTCTGGGATTGCGAAGTTCGAGGAATCATTTACATCCTTTATGATGAGAGATTTAATGCTCGTATCTGTTCATGCTTTATATGGTGCATTGCAAGGAGCAGATCAGCTTTTAGTAAATATGATAAATGGTGCAAAGCAAGGGAATGAAGAGAAAGAGAAGCAAACGAAAAAATATGAAGCAGAGCGTGATCAGCTACTTCATATTATTTCATCATATAGTGTGCTTGCTGAAGAGCAGGCGATGCAAAATGAAGTGAAAGAATTGCTGTATTACGTGCAACAGCGTCTATTCCTACGCTATAACGATGTGTTTACTGAATTTATTAATCCAGCATCCCTTCGAACGGATGGAAATGTGAAAGTACAGTTGCAACAGTGCGTTATGGAATTAGTAGCATTTATTCAGCATGATTTATTACAAGAAATGCGTGCGACATCATTACGCCTTGAAAAATGGATAGATGAAGCGATGAAACGTGCAAAGAACGAAATTGTGGTGAACTGTAAAGTAGAAAATGAATCAATTTCTATGAGTGGAACAGTGGATTATGAATATAAAGATATTACACATAAAGAACCGTTCCCATCAGTTGAAATAAAAGATTTCAAAAAAGCATTGGCGCATTTTAAAAATGAAAAAAGCTTTTTTGAAAAAAATGATAAAGCTTTCATGCAAGAAGAGGCTAAAGTTGTATTAGAGCCTTTCGTATCAAACTATGTAGCTGATGAAAAAGATTTATTTGTTCATCATTATGAGCAAGAATGGGATATGAAATGGAACTTATTCCAAAAAGTGATGCAGCAAGATGTGATGAACTACTATGAAAGTATATTATTTGCATTAGCGGAAACGATTGATGTATCACTATATGAACAAAGTAAAGAACAATTGCAAAAGCAGTTAGTTGAGATTGAAAAAGAAATTTATGTGATTTAATTGTTATGAGAAAAAGATTCGTTCAATTTTCTTTTGCAGTACTGTATCTAAAGATTTGACAAATCCAGCAAATTCATCGGTAGAAATCATATGAGTAAGAACGAGTCGTCTGCCGTCTGGTGTTTCACCGCATAAGACGAATGAAGAAAATTCATATGTTTTGTTTTCTACTACTAATTTTGGATAGGAATACGTGTCGCTTTTCTTCTTTTTTCCATCAATAGAGATGACGTTGCATTTTTTCTCATTGTTGTCCATGGTGAATCCCTCCTTTCTATTACTTATGGTAGACAAGGAGGGATTAGAACAATAGAGAAAGGGGAATTTTTTATGAGTGTAGTAATAGAGTATGTTTCGAAAGAAGCTATACCGAAACCTTTATTATTGCTTGCTGATCCAAGTGAGGGGCAAATTGATGCATATGTACAAAGAGGCTTAACATATGTAGCTAAGCAAGAGGAGCGTGTTATCGGTGTATATGTTCTTTTGGAAACAAGGCCGAAGACGATGGAGATTATGAATATTGCGGTTGTAGAGCATTTGCAAGGAAAAGGTATTGGGAAGAAGCTAATAAGTCATGCCATAGAAACTGCTAAAGGATATGGTATGTCAAAACTTGAAGTTGGTACAGGCAATTCTAGTATTTCACAAATTGCTTTATATCAAAAATGTGGATTTCGTATTTTTTCTATTGATTTTGATTACTTTTCGAAGCATTATGAAGAAGAGATTATTGAAAATGGGATTGTATGCCGTGATATGATTCGGCTTGCAATGGAATTGAATTAGAACGTATAACTTATTTAGGGGGAAGAGAAGATGGAAGTACATAAAGCAATTACAGCACATTCTCGTAAACAAAATGAAAGTGTAAAAGCATGTTTACAATTAGATGCGCAGCGTGAAGCAGCTATTGAAGCAGCCGTATCTCTTGCGTCAAATGGGAAAGAATTTTCGGTTGATGTCATTAATGTTGTAACAAAGCAAATTAATGATCTTGCAAAAAATGGTGTTACCTTGCAGCGTAAATATGTTACAGAAGAAATGGTTATGGAGTATGTAAGTCGTTTGCAAGAGAAAGAAGGTCGTTAAAGATGATAGTTACAGTCGAATGGTTACGTGAGCATATAGAAGATGAGAATGTCCGTATAATCGATTGTCGTTTTGATTTAGCGAATCCTAATTGGGGTAGAGAAAAGTATGAGGAAGAACATATTCTTCATGCGTTATATTTTGATTTAAATTTAGATTTATCAAGTCCTGTAACAGAACATGGTGGTCGCCATCCATTGCCGCATATTGAGGCGTTTGCAGACAAGCTTTCGCAAGCTGGTATTGATGAACATACGACAGTAATTGCATATGACAGTCAAGCAGGTGCAAATGCTTCTCGTCTCTGGTGGTTATTAAACTATGTAGGACATGAGAAAGTATATATATTAGATGGCGGATTTCCAGCTTGGAAAGAGAATGGACTACCGATAACAACGGAAATTCCTGTTGCTAAACGGAAAGCATTCAAAGCAAATGTACAAGATCATATGCTTGTAACGATGGAAACGGTGAGAGAGAATATTCATGCAGGTGCAAATGTTACGTTAATTGATTCTAGAGAACCAAAACGTTATGCTGGTGTAGAGGAACTTGTGGATCCAAAAGCGGGACATATTCCAACAGCAGTAAACTATTTTTGGAAGGATGGAATTGTCCAATCAGGACAATTTAAGAATGAAGCTGAGCAACAAGAACGATTCCAAAATCTTTCGAAAGATAAGGAAACAATTGTATATTGTGGTTCTGGCGTTACAGCATGTCCAAATATTCTTGCATTGAAATTAGCTGGATTCCAAAATGTTAAATTGTATGCAGGTAGCTGGAGTGATTGGATTTCTTACCCAGAAAATCAAATTGCAAAAGAAGAAGATTAATCACTTGCATGCAAAAATAATTTGTATTAAAATAAGGTCACAAGCAAGAAATTGCTCGAAAAACTTTGTATTTTACACATTGGAAACAATGTGATAATATAACGACAAGTAAATAATACATCCTGCGGTGTACGTAACTTATTTATGTCTAAAACCGATGTTAGTTATACGGAAGCTCAATATTTAGCGACCATCATCAAGCCTTCCTAGTGGAGGAAGATGTACGGTAACTGTGAGGGCATCCACCTGCGAGTAGCGGGTTTTTGGACATTTACGAGGAGCGGCACGTGCGGGGGTCTTATTTCAACTAACATTATATAAAATTCCTACGGTGTACGTAGCTTATGTATGTCTTAAACCAATAAGTTTAATATGGAAGTTCAATATTTAAATGTAGCTAACATGCCATCTTTTTAAGAAGGAAGTTACAAACATTTGTGAGAGCATCCACCTGTGAGAGCAGGTTTATGGACATCTAGAGAGAACGGCATATGTGGGGCTAAATAAAAACCTTACGTTTTATACGTAAGGTTTTTTTTGTTGCATATATATATTCATGTTATCCCGCTTTAATGGGCAGTAAGACCCCCACCTCAAAATGTAGCGAAAGCAAAGAAGTTAGGTGGGGGTCGGGCTGCCCATTAAAGTCCGATTGGTGAGGGCTGATTAAAGTTTCACTTTATCTCGATTCACCCGTGAAATTTCCATAATAAATATAGCACTTTCTGTCTTCATCAATCTCTCTTGAATCTAAAGTGAACTCCATATGCGTGCCGTCGCGCTTAATATATATAATATCTGAATGAAGAGATGGTAAAATTTCTTCATAGTTCCATACATCTTTACTTTCAATTAAGTTTGAACTCGTATCCTTTAGCTCTCTAATTTCAAAACCGATGTGGAAGTAAGTAGGATCTGAAGGATCGTTAGAAAAGGTTTCTTGCTGAATATATATAACTGCTGTTCCGTCTGGATCTACTGAAGTTGCAGTAACAACATATGTATTTTTATCTTTTATAAAATATTCACAAGTCATGCGTGCGATGATTTCAGAATTAGAAATATTTGCGTAGTTCCATAAAGCAGGATACCCTTTCGTTTCATCATTAAGTCGATATTCTAAGCGCATTTTATCCTCTTCTTCCTTTTTCTTCTACTTTATCATGACATCCTATATAATAGGAATAGAATTTAAAAAGGGGAGTGCGAAGGTGACGAAAACGAAATGGCTAGTAGGTGGTGTTGTAACGTCTTTAATGACTGGCACCTTATTTGGCTGCGCACAAGATCTTCCCTCAAAACCGAATGATACTAGTTGTTCAGATTGGGATTGGGATGATGAACTTGGGGTATGGCAGTGTGATGATAGTAGTTCAGGTTATCGTGGGCATTACTTCTATGGTGGGAGATACTATCAAAATAAATCCGCTTTTAAAAATTCATCGGCGTTTAAATCGTATCAATCGTCTGCGGAATTTAAAGGTGGAATTGGGAGCGGTTCAAAGGGAGGATTTGGGGGCTAACATATGTCGCAATACATAAGAGAACGAAAAGAGTTTTATTCGAAATATCCGAATTTCTGGTCGGATTTATATGAATGTGAGTATAGTTTGTTTCATGTTTTCTCTATAACAAATGAGACTATGAAACAATTACAAGTAGCAACTGAACGAATGGGGAAAATATTTTTTAAGACTGCTAGGCTTTTGCGTAATTTAAGTGACGAACAGCTTCTTGAACTTGGTTTTCCTCCTGCGAGCTTAACGTTCATTAGAATGAAAGGATTATATCCTGAATCTGTTATTTCACGATTTGATTTTGTTTTAACTGATGATAACCAAATTAAAATGCTTGAGTTTAATAGTGATACGCCAACTTTTATTATGGAATGCTTTCAAATGAATGGCAAAGTTTGCGAAAAACTAGGCTACGATAATCCAAACTTGGATCAAGAACGATTGCTATCTTCTGGTGTTACAAAAGCCGTTATGGAAGCGACAAAGGGAATAGATAACCCAAATGTTGTTTTTACAGCACATCATGAACATATTGAGGATTGGAATACGACTATGTATTTGAGTCAGTTATGCCATGTTGAAAATAAAGTAGTGCCAATTTCAGAACTTAGAATTACAAAAGATGCTTTAGTGGATAGCGATGGAGTACCGATTGATGTTTTATATCGTCAAACATATCCGATAGAAGATTTAATTGAGGATCAAGATCCTGAAACAGGAGACTTGGTAGGTGTGGAACTGTTGCAACTTGTAAAAGCGGGAAAGCTTTTTATAATAAATCCTTTGTCAGCATTTTTACTTCAGCCCAAATCAATTCAGTGTCTAATTTGGGGATTAGCAGAAGAAGAGGCCTTTTATACAAATGAGGAACAACAGTGGATTAAAGAATATATGTTACCTACATATTTAGAACGAGATGTATTTGTAGGAAAAGGTTCTTTCGTTCAAAAACCTTCATTTGGTAGGGAAGGGGACACAATTACCGTTCGAGATAAGGACGAAAATATTATGATGCAAAATGCACACCAAACGTATAAAGCGTCACTGCCGATATTTCAAAAATATATAGAACTTCCAGTCGTATCCTTGGAAACAGAGAAAGGGATGGAGAAACTGTCGTATGTGTTTGGTTCGTTTTTAATTGCTGGAAAAGCAAGTAGTATCGGTATTCGCGCTGGGGAAAAAATTACGGGGAATGAATCGTACTATTTACCGGTAGGAATAAAAAGGAGGAAAGTATATGATTAATTTTTTATTATATTTAGCAGTAACACTGGGACTTTTATGCATTGGTCTTTTCCTGATGGAAGTGACAACGAAAGTAAAAGAATTTAAGTTAATGGCTCAAGGAAATAAGGCGGTAAGCTATGTACTTGGAGGGCGATTACTTGGGTTAGCTATTGTTTTATATTCGACAGCAGCTAATTCCATCTCACTTCTTGATATGGTTTCGTGGGGAGCAGTTGGTATTTTGGCTCAAATTATTGTTTATTATTTAGCGGAATGGCTTACACCACGCTTTAATATAAACAAAAGTCTTGAAGAAGATAATCAAGCAGTCGGTCTGTTTCTTATGTTTTTATCACTTTCCATTGGGATTGTAATTGCAGGTTGTATAACTTATTAAAAACTTTACGTTCAAACGTAAAGTTTTTTATTTTTATATATGTTAGTTTGCCATACCGTTTGAAAAAATTGTAGGCTACTGTTGACATCTATTTTAAATAAGAGTAACATTTTCTATGTAATAAAAAATAAGTCTCTGTTAGGTGAGGCTCCTGTATAGAGAAATGCTACTGCCCAAAAATGTCGAGAGACGCCAATGGGTCAACAGGAATGATCGAATTAAGGTTTTTCTTAACGTAGCTGGTAATGTACCTATGCTATACAGTGCTAAAACTCGGCGAGGGAGAGGTCCGTAGATTTCTAATTGTATTAGGAATCGTTTATTTGTGTATGTCATGACCTTTACTCTTTTCGGAGTAAGGGTCTTTTTGTTACAAAGCTATGAGTAATTTCATAGTATAAACTATAAAATTAAACGAGGAGGTGAGGAGCATGTCAAATTCTGACTCGGTTCCGTTACCCATATACTTCAATTCAAAAATATATGATGTAGGCAGGAAACGACTTGTTCCTCCCTCTATATTTATCATAATGTAGCGTTTATATGCATGTTTAAGCGCTAGACACTGTTACGGTAAAGTGGATAAATTGAGAAACAAAGCGTTTCTTCCTATGTTGTACAGGAGGAGACGATAATATGTTATATGCAAACAAAACTGTGGGTAACACGTCATATAAATTAAGTAAAAAATCAATGAAAGAACAAACAATGCTTCAAAAAAATAAAGATTTATTAATTGAAATCGCAACGAGAGATGTAAAATCTGTATTTGCATATTTTAAAACAACAAGAGACGGATTATCTATGAAAGAGGCACAAAAACGTATTCAAGTATACGGCCGAAATGAATTAACTTCAAAAAGAGCGCGTATTGCGGAAGTAATGATGAAGCTAAGTGGAATGATTCCAGGTTTTTCAAAACAACATGTGCGTGATGGATCACAATGTGAGAAAATTACCGTGTCTCGAGTAGAGTGTTCTAGTGTAACAGGGTTAAACGGTGAATTAAAAATGATGAATTTGCCAGTACAAGAGCTTGTTCCTGGTGATATGATTTTTCTTTCAGAAGGTGATATAGTACCAGCAGATGTACGTATCATTTACGCGAATGATTTATTAGTAAATGAATCTGTGCTAACAGGAAAAGATACAAATATTGAGAAATTTGAAAGCTGCTATCACCTTGAGCGCAAAAGATTTATTCCTTTAAAACGAATGAAAGACTACAATCCACTTGAACTTGAAAATGTATGTTTCAAAGGGACGTATATTGTTGGCGGAAATGCAAAGGCTGTAGTTGTTTCGACTGGGAAAAATACGTATTCAGGAATTCTTCATACTTGTTGTAGTAGAATGTCTTAATGTGTAAATGATGCTAAATATACAAAAACAATGTATAATAGACAAAGTTGAAAAAACGTAGAATGGTAATCTATTTATATAACCTTACGTGATGACGTGGGGTTATTATTTTTTGTAGTAGGAGAGGGATTATGAAAAAAGTATTATTAGTTGATGGTATGGCACTACTATTTCGTGCTTTTTACGCAACAAGTGTCTACGGACAATTTATGAAACGACAAGATGGTACCCCTACAAACGGGATTCATGGTTATATGAAACATTTATTAACAGCTATGCAAGCAATTGAACCGACACATATCGTAACATGCTGGGATATGGGTAGTACGACATTTAGAACAGAATCGTTCTCAAATTATAAAGCGAATCGTGCAGCGCCGCCTGAAGAATTAATTCCGCAATTTGATTTAGTACAAGAAATGACTGCGAAATTGTCTATTCCAGTTATCGGTATGAAAGGGTATGAAGCGGATGATTGTATCGGTACGCTTGCAAAACAATACTGTAATGAAGCAGAAGTATATATTTTAACAGGCGATACGGATTTACTTCAGCTTGTTGATAAGAACGTTACAGTTATGCTCTTGCGCAAAGGTATCGGAAATTACGAATATTATACACCAGAGAAAATCATGGAAGAAAAAGGTGTGGAGCCTTGGCAAATCGTGCATGCGAAAGCGTTCATGGGAGATACGAGCGATAATTACCCAGGTGTAAAAGGTATCGGTGAAAAAACAGCGTATAAACTGATTCAAGAGCACGGAACAGTAGCAACTGTACTAGAAAATGTAGCATCATTAACGAAAGCGCAGCGTACAAAGATTGAAAGTGATTTAGAGAACTTAAATATTTCATTACAATTAGCGCAAATTCACTGTGAAGTTCCAATTTCATGTTCACTAGAAGAAGGATTACACACAATGGATGAAGAAAAACTTAGATTCGTTTGTGAAGAAATGAATTGGGGAAGACCTGAAATATTAATCAATATGCTATAAATACTAGAAAGACCGATTATAAGTAAAATGAATCGGTCTTTCTTTTTTTGCGTGTTCACAAAGTTGTCAGAAAATAAACGGAATTTTCATATGAAGTTCAAATAGAATTCACAACAATCAATTATTATAAGGGCAACCAGATAATACTTTATCTTTTATCCCGCTTTAATGGGCAGTAAGACCCCCCGCCTCAAAATTTAGATGTGGGATCAACTGCCCATAAAAGTCCGATTGGTGAGGGCTAATAATCAGTGGGGATGAAGAAAACCCCCACTGATTAAAGTTTCACTTTATATAAACCATCCCCCAAGGAGGAAAATGAAAATGAGAAAAAAAGTGAGAAAATCTTTTAAACAATTATTAATTGAAAATAAACAATCACTATTAAATAATAAAGAAAATATGAAAGAAATTGAAGAAAGAATTGAGAAACGACATGTAGCATACAGAGTTGCTAGTAATTGAGTATGATAATTTTGTATATGAAAAAAGCTTGTAGTTTGGATAGTATCTAAACTACAAGCTTTTTCTTGTTTATTACTTCCACCAAATCCAAGCCCAAAAGTAATTTCGTATATTTCGAGGAGTAATGCGTATAAAACGTTCCCCGTCAAAGAAGCAATTTAAATTTGGAAGTGTTTCATCTGGATTTTCTGAAATATAGGTGACGATATTTTCATTGCTTGTAACGGTTACTGTAATTGGTGGGTCGGTAGGTGAAACTTGAAGTTGTAATGAAATATTCGCCGTGTTTTTAAATTCATTAGTAACAGGTGGGCTTTTCACTTGAACTGTGAATAATACGATAATTGTTTCGTTTGGTTCCAAATTAGCAGCAACTAGGAAACCGATATTTGGATTCGCTAGTGGAGAGCGTTCGCCGTTAATAAAGACAGTACCGTCCATAAATTGTAAACCTGCTGGAATGGTATCTTGTAAAGAAACATTTGAAAGTGAAATGTCAGAAGTATTCGTAATACGCACCGTATAATTAAAATATTGGTTTAAATAAGCTGAGCTGACGGAAGCATCTTTCACTACTGTCGCAGTTACAAATTGAACTGGTATACGAACGATATTTGAATTAACAATAAAAGTAATAATTGGGTCCTGCGGTGTCAATTGGAATGCGGCTGTGACGGAAGCAGAATTAATAATTGTACTGTTTGAAGGAATAGAAGTGACGAGAACTTTAAATGTTATCGTTGCTACTGAATCAGCTGGTAAAGCGCCGATATTCATACCAGTGTCTGGACGGACATTTGGAACCGGAGTGCCGTTAATTGTTACGCTGTTTTCTATAAATGTTGTACCAGTTGGAATGGTATCTAAAATAGAAGTACTTATTGTAGGAATAGGGGAATGGTTCAATACCTCTAATGTGAATGTAATAACATCCCCTATAACGGCGATAGATGTGTCAGTTGTTTTGTTAATACGAACCATAGGATCAACCACTGTTGTTGTAACGACATTTGTTTGCTTTGTAATTGTAATAGGTGGTTCATTCGGGTCAATGGTAACGGTATAGGAAACAGAAGCATCGTTATGAATTGCTGGTTGAAGAGTTGAAGAAGATATTGTTACTTGGAAAGTAATGATAGTAGATGCATTAGGAGCAAGATTTCCTAACGAAATACCTTTTTCAGGATTCGCATTAGGCTGATTGATTCCGTTAATCGTAACGCTACCCGTAACGAAGGTAGTATCTACTGGTGCGGTGTCTATGGCAAGGATATCTTCAATAGTCACATTACCATTATTCGTAATTGTAATTGTATACGTTATAGTTTGACTAGGTAATGCATTCGTAGCATTAACAGACTTTATGGCAAGGACATTATCATTTTGGACAGTTGTTGTGACGGTATTTGTTGTAGTTGTATTCGTAACAGGCACGTTATTTGGGTTGACTATATAGTTAAAGGTAGTAATGGCTTGGTTGGTCAGTTCATTTGGAGTTGGGATAGAAGTCACGGTTACTTGGAATGAAGCGATAGCATTTCCGCCAACAGTTATAGAACCAATTGGTATACCACTTACTGGATTAACTCCCGGAAGAGTTTCTCCGTTTACAACAACGCTATTCTCTACAAACGTAGTACCTTGAGGAATCATATCTTGAATGATTACATCATTTGCTGCAACATTACCAGTTTGATTGAGTGTAATCGTATACGTTAACGTGTCACCGACTGTTGCAAATGCAAGGTCAACAGCTTTATTACTATTTAAATTTGCATGATGAATTGCTGTTACGGCAGCTGATGAAAGAATAGTTTCGGTAATAGGCGGCTGGTTTGGTATCGTGTATTGGTATTCAATTGTACTCGTGTTAGAGATTGGATTTGTTTGCGGAATCGAAGTAACTCGTACTTGGAATAGAATAGTTGCTGTCGTATTAGGTGGAATGTTATCAAGTTGTATCCCGTTAAGTGGATTGTCATTTGGGCGAGCAGTTCCATTTACAATAACACTATTCTCTATAAAGCTCGTATTTGATGGGATGATATCAGTAACAATAATGTTTTCTACTTGTATATTCCCATTGTTTGTGATGGAAATTGTGTAAGGGATAATCGTTTGTAGATCGGCATATTGGATAGGCGTTGTTTTTGTTGCAATTACATTAGCTGAAATAACTTCAGTGAAGGTAATATTACTAGTCGATATTTGTTCTTCGCCACTAATTGTATAACGAGAAGTTGATTGGTTTTGGATACGACTGCTAGCTGGAAGAGATACCACAGTAACGGAAAACGTGACAGGGATAGAAGCGTTAGGAGCAATCGTTCCTACAAGTATACCGGCACTTGGGTTCGCGTTAAGCTGAGGAATATTGTTTACTAAAACGCTACCTTCTATAAAGGTAGTTCCATCAGGTATATTGTCTGTAAATAAAGTAGCAGTAGCATCTGTGTTTCCTATATTTGTTAAATTTGTTGTATAAGTTAAAGTGTCACCAATCGTTACAGAAGTTAAATCAACAATTTTCAGTGAAACGATATCAGCGTCGTTAATTTGAACGAAAGTAGTATTGGAAGTAGTGGATTTTTGAATTGGTGCAAAGTCAGGATTGAAAATAAAGTCGTAGACGATGTTTGCAGTATTAGGCGTTGGATTTACAGCTGGTAAATTCGTAACGGAAACTTGAAACATTATTGTAGTCGCTTGACCTGACGCAATATTAGGAATGGAAAATCCGATATTTGGATCTGCTGCAGGAAGTACAGTATTGTTAACCGTGACACTTCCTGGAATAAATACTGTTCCATCTTCTATAGTATCTGTAAAAAAGATGGAGTTAGTTGCAGTGGATCCGTTATTTTGAATGAATACTGTATATTCAACGCTTTCATCAATATTTGCTAATACTTTATTAGCGGATTTTGTAGCGATAAGAATAACATCAATAAATTGTATATTTGTAGTATTGGAAGAGGTCGTTTCTGAAATTGGTGGTGCGCTTTGTTCCGGTTGATATTCATAGTGAATGACAGCGATATTATTAATATTATTTTGTGATGGTATAGAAGTTACATTTACTTGGAACGTAACAATAATCGTATTGTTTGGAAGAATGATATCAAGATTGATACCGATACTTGGATTTTCATTAGGTCTTGGTATGCCATCTACAAGGATGCTATTTGGAACGAATGTGGTGCCAGCGGCAATTGCATCAATTAGGAGAGTATTTGTAATAGGTACTGTACCAGCGTTTGTAACGGCGACTGTATACGTGATGATTTGACCGATGCGTGTAATGGATCTATTGGCGGATTTAATTGCACTAACATTTGCTGTCCGCACTTCAGTATTTACTGCATTTGATAACGATCTACGCTGAATAATAGGAGAACTAGGGTCAATTTGGTATTCATACGAAGTGTCTGAAATGTTAATGACTGTGTTGCCGGAAGGGATACTTGTAAGTTGTACTTGAAATGAAATAGTGACTGTTTCATCTGGTTGTATCGTGCCGAGAGTTACTCCGTTTTCAGGGTTCGCACCAGGCTGAATTACATTGTTTATTGATAAGCTATCTTCAATGAATATAGTACCCTCTGGAATATTGTCAATGAACACAGTATTGTTAGCTGGAATAGTTCCTATATTTTGTAGTGTATTTGTGTAAGTGATATTTTGCCCGATGGATACGAAAGTAACATTCGCCTGTTTAACAGAAATAATATTTGCATTTTGAAGTGATGTTGTAACGATATTAGAATTTGCAGAGCGATTCACTGGTGGAGCTGTAGGAATACTTACATATTGGTAATTTGCAGATGATTGATTTACAATTTCGGTTTCAGTTGGTGGATTATTTGTTTGTACTTGAAATAGTATTGTTTTGGAACTGTTTGGTGGAATCGTTCCAATTGGTATTCCGTTTTCAGGATTTGTACCAGGCTGAAGTACACCGTTAATTGTGACACTGTCTGGAACGAATGTAGTCCCAGCTGGAATAGAATCTGTAAAAGTAATATTTATTGCGTCAACACTTCCGGTATTTTTCACTTCAGAAATATAAAGTATAGTTCCGCCAATATCTACAGTTATCGGATTGGACGTTTTTGTAATTGTTAATTGTGCTTGCACGAAATTTGTAATGACAATATTACTTGTAGATGTTTCAGTAATAGGTGGTTGCCCTGGGTCTGGTTGAATTGTATATGTTGTATTAGACTGATTTGTAATCGATTGCTGTGAGAATGGATCGTTAATAAGAATTTGGAACGAAATAAGGTGAGTAGCGTTTGCTGCTAGGTTAGGCAAAGTAACACCTGCATTCGGATTTGCACCAAGTATAGCTGTTCCGTTAAGTGTAAAACTATTTTCTACGAATGTAGTACCTTCTGGAATCGTATCTGAAAATATGAGATTAGTAGCTGGAATATTTCCGGTATTTTCTAGTGTTATCGTATAGGTCAAAATATCCCCTGTTGTTGCTTGTTGTGCATTGACTGCTTTTAAAGAAAGCACATTCGCGTCCGAAATTTGTGTGAAAGCTGGATTAGAAGTAATGGTTCGAGAGATGATAGGAGCCGTTGGATCGGCGATAAAAGTATAGTCAATACGGGCTGTATTAGAGATTGGATTCACACTTGGAATGGATTGAACGATCACTTGGAATGTGACGTTGACAATTTCTGACGGTGCAATGGAATTTAATGAGATCCCTACGCTTGGATCAGCACCTGGAACTGAAATGGTATTAATAGTCACACTATTCGGAATGAAAGCAGTTCCTTCTGGGACCAAATCTGTTAAAGTAACTGTATTTGCAGTTGTATTTCCGTTATTTCGAACGACTACAGTGTAAGTGATTGTACCGTTAGGAGATTGTACGAGAGAATCTGTATTTTTAATTGCGGATAGGGACGCATCAACGACAGCTGTACTAACCGTATTAGATGAAGATGTTGCTGTAACTGGAGGTTGACTTGGGTCAACAATATACGTGTAACTTGTAAGTGCTTGATTTATAATCGCTCCTTGCGGTGGAATAGAACTTGCAAGAAATTGGAATGTAATCGTAGCAGAATCACCTGGTGCGATGATACCAACTGGAATACCGAGAGTTGGACTTGCATCTGGAAGTGAAATCCCGTTAAGCGTAACACTATTTGGAACAAATAATGCCCCTTCAGGGACTCCATTAATGAGTAATACAGAATTAGCAGGGAAGTTTCCAGTATTCGTTAATGTTGCTGTATACGTAATGATATCTCCGATAGATACAATTGATCGATTTGCTTCTAAAACAGTTGTAACAGTCGCGTTATTAATTTGTGTGGAAGCACTATTAGAAGTTATAGTACCTGTAACAGGAGGAGAAGTCGGATCAACTATAAATTCGTATTGAATAGATGCAACGTTTGTAATTGGGTTCGAAGGTGGAGTAGATGTAACGATGACTTGGAACGTAACGGTTGAGGAACTACCAGTATTCACAGTTCCGATATTCACTCCGTTATTTGGATTGGCACCTGGGATGGTACTTCCATTTACAGTGAAACTATTTTCAACAAAAGTCGTTCCTGCTGGAATCGAATCTGAGAAATTTACATTCGTAGCGTTTGTATTGCCGCTATTTTGAAGTAAAACTGTATAAGTGATCGTGTCTCCGATATTCGCAAAGGCTGTATTAGCAGTTTTTACAGCTGAAAGCGTTGCTGAATTAATAGAAGTAACGAAGACGTTCGTTTCCACATTGCCAGGCTGAGCTTGTAATGCATTTCCTACGTTATATTGGAAGTTTACAAATCCTAAGTTTTGGAGTTCTGTTGTGAATGTTGTTGGATTGCTTACGATTTGTACTTGAAATACAATTGTTACCATTTGATTTGGAGTGATTGTATTGATACCAACGCCATTAATAATAGAAGCGGAAGGTAATGGAGCACCATCAACAATAACTGATCCTGCAACAAACTGTGTCCATGTCGGTAAAGGGTCTGAGAAGACAACATTGTTAGCGGAAATATTTCCCGTATTTGTAATCGTAGTTGTATACGTAATCGTATCACCGATTGTTGCAAAAGCTTTATCACCTATTTTAATCGTGTTTAAAATTGCACTTTCGATTTTTGTGGAAACGGTAGTAGAAGTAATGTTTTTTGAAATAGGAGGATTAGCTGGATTGACAATATGTTGGAAACTAACGCTAGCTTGATTGGTAATTGGATTTATAGGCGGAATTTCATCGGCATTAATATGAAATGCTACGATGACAGATTGGTTTGGCGCGATATCGCCAATTGGAACGCCTGTAATGATATTTGCATTTTGGATGCTAGTTCCGTTAATTGTAAAGCTATTCGGTTCAAAGGAAGTGCCATCTGGAATCAGGTCGGTAAAAATAACATTCGTCGCACTAACATTTCCGCTATTTGTTATTGTAACGGTGTAGACAATATCTTGCCCGATATCCACTGTTGCCACATTTGAATTTTTTTGTGCGGTAAGGATAGCGCTATTAATTTGTGTTGTCGTTGTATTAGATTGATTGGAGGTTGTAATAGGTGGCTGGCTAGGATCAACGACATAATGATATGTGGTAGAAGCAGCGTTAGAAATGGGGTCAAGTGTTGGAAGTGTAGCAACTGTTGCTTGGAAAGTAACGATGGCCGTATTACCAGCAGGAATGGAACCGATATTTACACCGGTAGATAAATCGACATTTGGGATGGTTTGCCCATTAACTGTGAAACTATTCGGAACGAAAGTGAGATTGCTATTCAGAATATCAATAATGGTTACATCTGTAGCGGTCGTATTCCCGGTATTAGGAAGGTTAAGTGTAAATGTTATTGTATTACCAACATCAGCAAAAGTAAGATCTGCTGTTTTTGTACTAATAATATTTGCGTTGTTTATTTGAAGAAGTGTCGTGTTGGAAGTAGCTGCACTCGATACTGGCGGATTCCCTGGGTCCACAGTAAACGCATAAGTCGTGGATGCTATATTTGGTGCTGGATTACTAGGGGGGATGCTGTTCACTGTAACTTGAAAGACGATACTATATATTTCATTTGGTGGAAGTGCTGCAAGTAATACACCTGTATTTGGATCCGCATTAGGTTGTAAAATGCCATCGACAGTTAATGTGTTAGGAACAAATGTGAGTCCACTTGATAATACATCTGTGAATACAATATTAATTGCATCCGTATTTCCTATATTTGAAATAGAAGTAGTGTAAAAAACAGTTTGCCCGATATCTGCAAAGGATACATTTTCATTTTTCGTCATGGATAATATAGCTTCTTTCATTTGCGTTGAAACAGGATTACTAATTGAAGTTTCTGCATCAGGCGGCGAGACTAATTGATACGATGTTGATGAGAAATTTACAGCGGGGTTTTGTGTTGGTAAAGAGGTAACAGTTACTTGGAACGAAACATTTACTGTATTCCCAGCTGTTATAGGGCCGATATTTACACCGTTCGATGGGTCCGCACCGCTTTGAGGAATGCCATTAATAGAAAATGAGTTTGCAATAAATGTAGTTCCGCTCGGCGCAGTATCTGTGAATATAACATTTTGTGCAGATGAATTTCCGTTGTTTGTTAAAGTAACAGTATAAGTGAGTGTGTCCCCGATATGACTAAATGATTTATCGACTTGTTTTGATGAAAGAATGGTAGCAGTATTAATGGTAGTAAACACTGTATTTGAAGTAGCAGTTCTTGAAACAATTGGTGCATTAGGATCGGCGATGAATGTGTAAGAAGCAGTAGCGGAATTGGCAATAGGATTTTGGGCTGGTGTAGAAGTAGCGGTAACTTGAAATGCTATAGATATTGAGCTGTTAGGAGCAATTGATCCAATCGTTATACCTGTATTAGGAGTAAGGCCAAGTTGTGTGATGCCATTTATTGTGACACTATCGGAAACGAACGTTGTGCCGTCTGGAATAAGGTCAGTGAACGTAATATTTGTTGCATTTGTATTGCCGTTATTCGTTAAAATTGTTGTATAGGTAATGGTATCACCTAGTGTTACAAGTGTTTGATCGACCGATTTTATCATCGTTATCATAGCATCTAGTATAGGGTTTGTAACGATATTCGTTGAAGTAGAAGTAGTAGCAGGAGCTGAGCTTGGATCAACAGTATAAGAGTATAAAATCGTATCATTACCCATAATCGAACTTGAAGGTGGCACTGAAATAACATTTACTTGGAAAGTAACAGTTACTGTTTCACCAGGAGCGATATTTGGTATAGTTACTCCAAGTGCAGGCTGTGCACCAATTTGCTGAAGACCATTGATTGTGACCGAATTTGGTATAAATGTAGTGTTAGCTGGAATAGCGCTTGTGAATGTTATATTCGTTGCTGGTGTATTACCGGTATTTGTAATCGTAGTTGTATACGTAATTGTATCTCCGACAGAAATAATGGATTTATCGGCACTTTTTGTAGTTGTTAATATAGCACTCTTAATTTTTGTTGAAACTGTATTAGATATATTCGTTTGTGATACAGCAGGTTGGCTAGGATCGACCACATGTGCAAACTGTACAGAACTAAAATTCGAAACTGGATTTATGCTTGGAATGTTTGTTACAAGTACATTTATCGTAATAGCAACCGTACTACCAGGGTTTATATTTCCAATCTGAATCCCGTTCCCGGGATTTCCAATTTGCTGCGCACCAGAATCATTTACAAGAGTGCCAGATATAAATGTCGTTCCATCAGGCAAAATATCCGTGAAAATTATATTTTGTGAAGTGACATTTCCAGGGTTACTTAATGTGATTGTATAAGAAATGGTATCGCCAATTGTTGCGAAAGCTTTATCTACAGATTTAACGAGAGCAATTTCCCCAGCATTTATTTGTGTCGAAACAGAATTAGATGACGTACTTCGTGAAACAAGTGGTAAATTAGGTCCTGTCATAAATTGATAATTAATAGAAGCGCCGTTTACAACCGGTGAGTTTGGTCCTCCGGGTCCGATTGTAAAAATAGGATTTGGGATACTAACTACTTGCACACGGAAGGTAACGTTTATAAAATCTCCTGCAATAATATCCCCAATGGGTATCCCATTTGCTGGATTTACTCCAGGTAATAAAACCCCACCTACTCGAACGCTATCCTCTATAAATACCGTATTATTTGGAATCGGATCTGTAAAAATGATATTCGTAGC
Organism: Bacillus sp. HY001; assembly: GCF_007558965.1. NCBI lineage: Bacteria > Bacillati > Bacillota > Bacilli > Caryophanales > Bacillaceae > Bacillus > Bacillus sp. HY001. Next base: position 67,180 of record NZ_VLTE01000031.1, read on the forward strand.
AGTTGTGTTTCCTATATTCTCTAATAAAACTGTATACGTTAAAAATGAATTTCCAGGAGCGATGTCAGAAAATAGACGATCCACGCTTTTTGTTGCTTGGATGGTTGCTTCGTTAATTTGCACTAAAGTTGGATTACTTGTAGCTGTTTCTGTAACTGGTGGCTGGGTAGGGTCCACAATGATAGAGTATGTTGTGCTAGATTGATTTAACGTTGGATTTGTAGCTGGTATTGAACCAACGATCGCTTGAAAACTAATTGTTGTCGTTCCTCCAACTGGAATTGCGTCTAAAGAAATCCCGTTATCTGGTCTAAATCCAAGTTGTGGGATTGTATTAATTTGGACGCTATCAGGCACGAATGAAAGTTCAGGTGGTAATATATCGATAAAAACAGGTGTGTTTGCGGTAGTATTTCCGCTATTAGTGAGCGTAGTTGTATACGTAATTGTATCTCCAACAGCAGCAAATGCACTGCTCGCAGTTTTTGTTGCGATAACGGAGGCAGTATTTACTTGTGTAAAAGTTTTATTGGATTTAACGGTTCGTGAAACAGGCGGTTCATTTATATCAACAATAAAGCTATATTGAAGCGATGATTTGTTCGGAATTGGATTAGGGTTTGGAAGAGTTGTAATGTTTACTTGAAAGCTGAGTATAAATGATGCATTTGAATTTATGTTACCGATATTGATACCGTTTTGTGGATTTGCATTAGGGATGGTTGTTCCATTTACTGTAAAACTATTTGGAATAAACGTCGTACCATTTGGAATTAAATCTGTAAAAATAACATTGTTTGCGGTAGTGTTGCCGGAATTAATAATGGTAGAAGTGAAAGTAAGTGTATCTCCGATAGTAGAGAATGTTGAATTGACAGTTTTATTTATAGATAGAGTAGCATCAATAATTGGAGTAACCGTCGTATTCGTAATTGTACTACCAACAGCAGGTGATTGGTTTGGATTCACGGTATATTCATAATTTACAAGAGCATTATTTGTTAATGTGCCACTAGGTGGTATAGCTAAAATTTGTGCTTGAAAAGTAATGAATACAGTATCTCCAGGCGAAATATCTGCTAAGTGAATACCAAGTGATGGGTCTAATCCTGGCTGAGGAACATTATTGATAGTTACGGAATTTTGGATAAAGGATGCGCCTGCACCAAGTCCATCCGTTAAAACAGTTGCACTAGCAGGGATATTTCCTGTGTTCGTAACTGCAATCGTATAAGTAACGATATCTCCAATTGCAGCTGTCGGTGTATTCACTGATTTCGTAGCGAGAATAGTAGCATTGTTAATTTGAGTTGTTATTACATTACTTAACGCATTAGAGGATACTGGAGGTAAGTTAGGATTTACGACATATTGGTAAGCTGTATTACTTTGATTAGGGATTGGATTTGGATTCGGGATGGAATTTACTTGCACTTGGAACGAGATGGTCGTATTTGCATTAGGGTTTATTGGATCGATTACTATGCCACTTGCTGGATTTACATTAGGGAGTGTATTCCCATTTACTGTTACACTATTAGGAATAAACGATGTGCCACTTGGGATTACATCTGTAAATATCACATTTGACGCAAGTGTGTTTCCGTTATTCGTTAAAGTAGTTGTGTACGTAATAATGTCATTTACGTTAGCGAACTGTTTATCTGCAGATTTTGTAGCGGTAATAGAGGCGTTATTAATAGTTGTCTGTACAGTGTTAGATGCCACCATCTGCATGACGGCTGGCTTGGATGGATCGTACGTGTATTGGAATGTAGTGCCTGATTGATTTGTAATCGGATTTACAGCAGGGATAGTTGGTATAAAAACTTGGAATGCAACAGTACGTGATGAATTTGCTCCTATCGTACCAATAAGAATACCGTTAGCAGGATTTGCATTTGCTATAGGAACACCGTTAATCGTTACAGTGTTAGGAAGGAAGATAGTACCAGCTGGAATGATATCTGTAAACGTTACATTGGAGGCAGGTATATTGCCATTATTACTTAAAACTGTTGCATAAGTTATGACATCACCAACATCAGCGAAATTTGTGCTAGTTAGTTTCGTAGCAACAATATTAGCGGTATTAATTTGTGTCGTTACTATATTACTAGTAGCATTTCTAACAACAGCAGGTAAATTTGGATCTGCGATAAAGCTATATTGAAGTGCAGCACTGTTTTGAACTGGATTTGGTGAAGGTAAACTATTTGCACTAATTTGGAAAACAATTGTTGTAATGCCGCCTGCTGGAATCGTACCGACTTGAAGACCGACACTTGGATCCGCACCTAGCTGTAAAGCGCCGCCTATAAAAGTACTATTTGGTACGAGAGTTGTGCCAGGAGGGGGTATATCGGTAACGACTACATTATTTGCTGGAGTATTTCCAGGGTTAGCTAGGGCAATTGTGTATGTGATCGGTTGCCCAACATCTGCAATAGTTAAATCTACCTGTTTGACAATAACTACATTTGCTAAGTTGATTTGTGTACTTACAGTGTTACTTAAAGATGTTTCTATAGTTGGTGGGTCGCCCGGATTTAAAATAAAGCTATACTGTGTACTAGATGAATTTATTGTTGGGTTTTGTGTGGGTAAAGAGGTGACAGTTACTTGATAAGAGACGGTAAGTGAGCCGTTAGCAGGAATGGAAGGTAACGGAACACCGACATTTGGATCGGCGGTATTTTGGAGTACACCATTAATAAGGAAAGTGTTTGGGATAAAGGTAGTACCGTCAGGATTCGTATCAACGAAAGTAGGACTATCAGCGGAAACACTTCCTGCATTCGTCAAAGTAACGGTATAAGTTAATATATCTCCTACGGTAGCAAACGCTCGATCCACTGCTTTGTCTGAAATGACATTTGCGTCATTCACTTGAGTAAATGTAGTGGTTGAAGTTGTGTTCTTACTTACAGGGGAAGCATTTGGATCCACAATAAAGTTATAGGCAATAGAAGCGCTATTTGAAATAGGATTTGGATTTGGGATGCTAGTTATTAATACTTGGAATGAAGCTGTGATTGTAGTCCCAGCATTAATACTACCAATAGTAATGCTAGTTGGTGTAATGCCTGGCTGAGTAATGCCGTTAACTATGACACTGTTCGGTACAAAGGCAGTACCATTCGCAATTGAATCGGATAGTACTACATTGTTCGCCGCAACATTTCCATCGTTTGTAAGAGCAAAGGTATAAGTTAATACATCTCCAACTTCCGCAAATGTTTTATCTACAGACTTAGTAGCATGAAGATTTGCTAGTCTAATTGTTGATGTAACTGAATTAGAATTTGCTGTTTTTGAAGTTGGTGGCAGACTGGGATTTACAGTATATAAATAAGAAGCGAAAGCATTATTAATGATAGGATTTTGGGCGGTAATATTGATGACTGTTGCTTGGAAAGAAAGAGTAACAGTGGCACCGCCAGGAATTGTGCCAATAGGTAAAGCAATGAGAGAATCTACATTTTGCAAAACTCCGTTTAGTGTCACAGTACTAGGAGTCAATATCGTTCCATTTGGAAGTGGATCTGTTAGTTGAACGTTAGTTGCAGCTGTATTTCCACTGTTTGTAATAAGAATTGTATAACTAATTGTTTCGCCAATTGTAGCAAATTGTTTATTTGTTGATTTTGTTAATGTTAAATTCGCATTGTTAATTTGAGTGGAAACGAAATTCGAAGAAATGTTTTTTGTCACGGGTGATTGGCTAGGATTGACGGTATATTGATAAGAAGCACTTGAACCATTAGATACGACATTTGACGCGGGTATTGTGTTTACTACTACTTGAAATGAAACAGTTTTTGTTGAGCCAGTTGGGATTGATCCAATGTTCACACCGTTAGCGGGATTTGCACCTACTTGTGTCGTGCCATCTATTGTTAAACTGTTAAGGACGTAAGTTGTTCCGGTAGGAATGACATCTGTAAAAATAACGTTGTTCGCATTCGTATTACCTGTACCTGTAAAGGAAACGGTGTACGTTAATGTATCACCAATATCTGCAAAATTTTTATCTACTGCTTTTGCCATAGTTACAGTAGCGTTATTCACTTGAGTAGATACGATATTGGTCGTATCAGTCCCACTTACTGCCGGCTGATTTGGCACAGGAATGTATTGATAAGTTGTTGTACCACTATTTAATATTGGATTTGTTTGCGGGATAGAAGGAACGAATACTTGAAATGAAACAATAGTCATAGAATTAGCAGCAATAGTACCGACAGATATACCATTAGCGGGATTTGCACCAGCTTGAGTAACGCCGTTAACAGTTACACTCCCTGGAATGAAAGTAGTCCCGCTAGGAATCGGATCTGTATATAAAACGTTAGTTGCGGCGATATTTCCTATATTAGCTAAGGCAATACTGTAAGTTAACGTTTCGCCAATATCGGTAAAGATTTTGTTAACTGATTTTGTACCATTAATATCTGCGAGGTTAATTTGTGTTCCTGCAGAGTTGCTTGTTGCAAGGCCGTTAAAAGTCGTTCCACCGGCAATTGGTGTATATTGAAATGTAATATTAGCAGTATTAGAGATAGGGTTTTGGCTTGGAAGAGAAACGACAGTTGCTTGGAAAGTTACTGTACGAGAAGCGTTATTATTAATTGTTCCAAGAGATATACCAGCAGCTGGATTTGCATTTGTTTGAGGTACGTTATCTATCGTTACAGTGCCAGGTATAAAGGAGGTACCGTTAGGAAGACTATCTATAAAAATAACGTTATTGGCGGGAAGAAGCCCGGTATTAGGGATAGTAACGGTATAAGTGAGGACGTCTCCAATTGCAGCTACGCTTTTATTCACGCTTTTCGTTGCTTGTATGTTAGGCGAGTTTATATTAATTTGTAATCCGACTGTATTTAACATATATGCATCTCCGTTAGTTGTTAAACGGATTGCGGCGGAGACTTGGGAATTTGTTAAATAAGGAGAAATATCAATAGAAGTAATGTCCCAGCCTTGCCTTCCAGCGGAGATATTTGTACTTGTAGAAGCACTTTGATTTCGTGTTCCAAATGTCCCAGTTGTATCTAAATTTCCGGCAGCGTTATTCACTTGAGAACCGAAGAAATTATTTACAGCATTATTTGGCCCAGATAAGGCATTTAATGAACTGAAATTCGGTCCAAATAATGCTTGATCCCCAGTTAAATCAGCATCCCCTTCAGTAGAACTTATAAATAATCTCCCGCTTACAGGTCCTCCAGCAGGTGTTAAAAACCCTGAGACAGATACATCTGCACTACCAGTTTCTACAGATACACGGTTACCAGCTACGTAAATTGTTAAATTTCTTGCGGGTAAGGAACCGTTTTGATAAGCGACAATGAGCGTCCATCCAGAAGAATTGATAGCTCCGTTAGAAGCATCTAAAGGATCAACAAGTCCAGGGACAGAGCCGGTTGTATAAGAGCCAGATCCTCCAGCTTGAACGAGGGATGTTACATCTGCGGAACGCGTATAGAATCCAAATGTGACAGATCCAGAAACGAAGGTTTGATTAGAAGCTGTAACGGTTGAAGGGGTAATTGAGTATGTTGACACAGGTGTTGTAAAAGAAACAGGGTTTCCTAATACACTCGTAATATTTTGATCACGAGATAAGTAGTTTCCACCCCAAACAAGTTCTGCATAAAGAATAGTACTACCAGCAGGGATATTTAAAATAGCGGTAGAACTATTTTGTGTATAGTTTAATGTTGTACCCGCAGGAAAAGTAGTTACTTGTAAAGCGGTATTCGTAGTTGCGAATGCACCAATTGCCCCGATTGTACCAGCACGGTTTAGATTACTAATTTTACTTAAGCCTAAAGTATTTCCTGTAATAGCGAGTGCGCCGTTAGTGGTGGTAGAAAATCGATTCGTAATGGGCATGTTGTCACCTCATTTACAATATAGTCTTGGTCAAAATAGGATATGTGTGTGACAGATAAAGTGAAACATGTACAAGTTGATTTGATAATAATGATTTAAATGTCTAGATAAGGGGATGAAGTATGCTTGAATTGGAAATTAAGGTGGAACGTCTTAGGGAAGAACAAATAGGCGATATTGTAGCATTATCTTCTTATATTGGGTGGGATTATAACAGAGAAGAAATTGAGACTATTTTTGATTCAGGTATCGTATACGGTGTGTGGAATAAGAGGAAGGAACTTATTGCTAGTGCGGCAATTATATTATATGGGGAGAAATTAGCGTCTATCGGAATGGTCATTGTACATCCGAATTATAAGGGGAGAGGGATTGGAAAGGCGATAACGGATGCATGCATGAAGAGCGTATCGGTTCAAACTCCCATTATGCTTATTGCTACGGATGAAGGAAAGCCTCTATATGAAAAATTAGGATTTAGAGTAGTAAGCTATGTTTCTAAATACATATGTAGCTCGTACAATGTGAATGATTATTGTGTGGGAAATGAAGATTATATGGTGAAGTATGAAGAGTGTGATTTAGAAGAAATAATAAAATTGGATGAGTGTGCGTTTGGAACAAATAGAGAAGAGTTTTTAACGAAAAGAATGATACAAAGTGAACTGTGCATTGTTGTAAAGGACAAGGAACAAAATGTATTAGGTTACGGTTTAAGTATACAAACATCAGAAAATAAAATAATAGGTCCAGTCGTTGCTAAAAATGATGAAATGGCAATACGAATTGTTCATCATTTAGCAAGAGAACATCATGGTAAATTAAGAATGGATGTACCAGAAGGAAAGAATGGTTTTATGAAAGAATTAGAGATTACTGGTTTTCAAAAGGTTAATACACCACCAATTATGATGAAAAATAGCGATGAATTATTAAAAAGGAGTAATGAACTGTATAGCATTGCAGCACAAGTTTTTGGGTGAAAAAAGAATCCTTTCGTGAAAAGGATTCTTTTTTATAACCAACTTAATCACGATATTGATCATGAATAGGTTCAAAAAGGTCTTCTTCGACATCTCTAACAACTGAAAAATGATCAACATTATAATGTCCATGTAGAGTTTTATTATGATGACCAATGATTTGCTCTGCTGATAATACGCTAGAATCAGTTGTGGAATGACCGTTTTTAATTAATGTAACATCAAATCCTTGTACAGTAGCTGTTCTAACAGCGGTGTCGATGCAATGTTCTGTTTTACATCCACCGATAACGATATGGTTAATTTTTTCTTCTTTCAAAAGTTCGAGTAAAGAAGTGCCATAGAATGCGTTTGTTGCTGCTTTATTAATAAGGACTGCAGAGTTAGGTACTTGAATTTGATTATGTACTTCAAATCCTTCTCCGCTGCCAGAAGCAACATCGATATCCCTTACGAAAACAATAAGGGCATTTGAATCTATCGCTTTCTGTACGGCTGTATTTAGTGTAGATAATAACTCGGTTTTACGAAAAACTTCATTTTCTTGTTCATTTCCATCCATTAATTCTTGCTGCGCATCGATAATTAATAGTGCTTGTTTCATCGTGTCTCCCCTTTAATATGAAATAAGTTCCCCTATACATATTCATTCATATTGTAGAGAAATCCTCCATTGTCTATGAAGTAGACGATAGATTTACAAAGTTGTCAAAGAAATTTCATTCTCATAGCGTGTAAAAACATGTATGATAGGAGATGGAGAATTTTTGAGTAGGTGGGAATAACATGCAAACAGTAGAAGATTATCTTTCATTCTTACATACGAAAGGATTTAAACTATCAGAGGAAGCACAAGGGTTTATTATGTTCGGACAAGGATATACTGGTGCATCTGATGGAATTGTGAACGCAGCAATAGAAGCGACAATTAAACATCAATTACAGTTTGATGGGAGTTATTTTGTTGCGTTATTAGAACGATTGAAAGAAGAAGAAATTACAGATAAAAAAAGCGCAAAGGCTTTTATGCGGAAGTTACAAGCGTAACTTCATGCAGCCTGCGCTTCTTTTTTTGTTTTGGAAGGTAATTCAACAAAAATCATGCCTAGAAAAATACATAAGCATCCGATAATAGCAGAAATAGAAAGTTGTTCGTTTGCCACGAGAACGCCTGTTAAGGCAGCAAAAACGGGCTCCATTGCGAAAATGATTGCTACTCTCGTTGGAGACGTATGTTTTTGTGCTGATGTTTGAATGAAAAAAGCAATGGATGTTGCAAATAGGGAAGTTAGAAATAGAGCAAATAAAAAGGAAGAATTCGTCCATAGTGCTACTGAAAATAATTTTTCCCAATCTTCAAATAAAAAGGCGCAAATAGAAGAAAACATGCCGACAGCTAATACTTGCGACGTGCTTAACAATAAAGGTGATATTTTCTTAGAAAAGAAACCGTTAACGAGAATATGAGCAGCGAAAGCAACTGCACAACCGAGAACGAGTATATCTCCAATGTTTAATTGAAAAGAATCACCAGCTGTTAATAAGTATAAACCAGCTGTTGCTACAGCAATACCAAGTACGATAAAAATGGAAGCTTTTTGTTTTAAAAAGATAAAAGACAAAATGGGTACCATAACGATACTAAGCCCTGTTAAGAAACCTGCTTTTGAAGAGGTTGTATACAGTAAGCCAAATGTTTGTAACACATAGCCAACACATAAAAAGAATCCAACGATTAATCCAGCGAGGCTACTCTGTTTTATATCTTGTTTTGTAGTTTTTTTTGCGAAAATCATTTGAACGAATAATAAAATAATTCCAGCGAATAAAAAGCGAATACCATTAAAGGTAAATGGACCAACGAAAGACATAGCATTTTGAACGACAACAAATGTAGCTCCCCAAATAAAAGAGACAAATAATAAAGCAAGAGGAGCAATCCAATCTTTTTTCACACCCATACCCCCGTTAATTTTGTAAGATAGCTTTTCTAGCTAATTCATCAGCTACTTTATTTTGACTACTTGGAATCCACTTAATAAAAAAGAGATCGAAATTTTTTATGTACTGCAGTGCTTCCTCTAATAGCGGTGCAAACATTTTATTTTTTGCGTATTCTTTTTCGACAGCTCGCTCGACAAGTTGCGAATCTGTACGAAAAGAGACAATGTTATAATTATGCTCCGTGCAATATTTTAATGCAGCAAGTAAAGCGTGGTATTCTGCTTCATGGTTGGACATTGTCCCAAGGGGCAATGATAATTGTACAGCTGGTTGCACCCCTTTAATAAATACGCCTGCACCAGAAGGACCAGGATTTCCTTTTGATGCACCATCAATATATACTTCAATCAAAATGAGAAACCTCCAAATGATAAGATGATCCCCTACTTATATGTTTCCTTTTAAGTAGGGGATAGAGTAACTTAGCCGATTGTAATACTATAACGACATGTAAATGTTTCATTCGCTTGTAAAGATTGAATTCCTTTTTTTTCCTTGAAATCTTTTGCTGGAGTTACTTCATCGGCAATTCCGTACCAAGGTTCAATACATAAGAAAGGTGCATTCTCGCCTGGTGTCCATACGCCGACAAATGGGAATCCGTCAAATTCTACTTTTACAAATTTATTATGTTTATGAGAACGGATAGAGATTTCATCCGTATTCATATTTTCAAAAATAAGTGCATCATTTTTGAATAAATCGTATGTAAGTGGTAATTCATGCGTATTTTCAGCGATTAATTGCTTTTTACTTGAAAGGTAAGGTCCTTCTAATACGCTTGTTTCTAAGCGTTCAGAACCATTAAATGATAAATGATAATCTGTAAATGATTCGCCCTCTAATAAGGGGAAGTTGAAACCAGGATGTGCTCCGATTGAGAAGAACATCTCTTTTGAAGTAGGGTTATTTACTTCATATGTTACATGAACGATTTGTCCGTCCAGCTCATAAGAAACGAGTAATTCGAATTCGTATGGGTATTTTTTTAATGTTTCTTCATTACTAGTTACAATATAAGTGATTTTCGTTTCACTTTGTTCTTTTACAGAGAATGTAAGATCACGAGCAAAGCCGTGTTGTGTTAAAGAATATGGTTTACCATCTACGTAGTATGTATTATCTACTAATCGGCCGACAATTGGGAATAAAATTGGTGCGCGGCGCCCCCAATAAGTAGAATCGCCTTGCCATAAATATTCAGTGTTATCTTCTTTTAAGCGAACGCTTTGTAATTCTGCACCTTTGTCAGAAATGGAAACGATCACTTTTTCATTTTGAATTGTTGCTGTCATGAAGTGAAACCTCCTAAAACTTTCATATGTTTTATTATACGTTGTCTAAAAGAAAAAAGGTAGTTAATGATAGGAATCTATTGACGAAAGGGAGTGTATTGCGTAGAATATAATCTTGTTGCTTAAAAAACGAATAACGTGGTTCGAAACCATCCCACGTAAAAAAACTAAGGAGATTTTGTCATGAATATTAGAACATTAGTCGGTAATGGTATTTTAGCGGCATTATATATTGCTGTTTCTATGCTTATTCAGCCATTTGGCTTTACGAATGTACAGTTTCGTATTTCAGAGATGTTTAATCATCTTGTTGTATTTAATAAGAAAGCAATTTACGGAATTGTATTAGGTGTATTTTTAACAAATCTCTTTTTCTCACCAATGATCGCTTATGATTTAGTATTTGGAGTAGGGCAATCTATTCTTGCATTAGTTGCAACGATTATTTCTATGCGATTTATTAAAGGTGTTTGGGCTCGTATGATCTTTAATACAGCTATTTTTACAATTACAATGTTTATGATTGCAATTGAGCTTCATCTTGCATTTGATTTACCATTTATGTTGACTTGGTTAACGTGTGCCATCGGTGAATTTGTTGTCATGGCAATTGGTATGCCTGTCATGTACTGGATTAATAAACGAGTACAATTTGAAAGATTTATGTAATAGATGAAAGAGCTATTCCTATAGGGATAGCTCTTTTTGTATGTAAGCAAATTGAATATAATGCTGTGACTCTTGATACAATATAATAAAATAAAGTGAGGCTTTCATTAGCTGGTTACATAAAAGAAGTCTTATATAAGGGGAATCTAGTATGAAATATAAAATTCATTGGTTGTATAAAACGAAGCACGGTTTGCAGACGGAATTAACGACAGATTATATGAACATAGAAAATGTACTGCAATTTGCAGAGGATTTTGAGAAAACAGGAAGAGTGAAAGAACTATCATTTTATGATGAAATGGATGCAGAATGGTCATTAAAGGAAATGAAAAAGCTGAGTAAACAAGTGGAGGAAGAGCTACAAGAAATATTCGTTTATTTTGATGGTGGTTATGATGTACAGACGAAAGAAGCTGGGGTAGGTATATGTGTATACTATAAAAAAGGGAATAAACAATACCGAATTCGCCGTAATGCATATATTGAAGGTATATATGATAATAATGAAGCGGAATATGCATCATTACTATATGGCATGAATATACTCGAGGAATTAGGAATTAAGTATGAAGCAGTTACGCTTCGTGGTGATTCTCAAGTTGTACTGCAGCAATTGGCTGGAGAATGGCCTTGTTATGATGAGCATTTAAATCATTACTTAGATCAAATTGAACAAAAAGCGAAGCAAATGAAGTTAAAGCTTGTATGTGAACCGATATCTAGAAAACAAAATAAAGAAGCGCATCAATTAGCTACGCAAGCATTAGAAGGAACCGTCATTGATAGTCATAAAGAAATAACCGAATAGAGAGGTGCAAAGGTGGATAAAAAGCAACTCATTACAGAGGTAAATGACTTATTAGAAACGTATTGTGAAGGGTGTTTTCTGCGAGAACATAATCGAAAGACAAATAGTAAGTATTATGCTCATTCCTTTTGTATTAGGCAATGTACAGTTGGAGAAACATTGAAAAAGTATGGAGAACAGTTGTCATAAAAAACATCCAGAGAAAGTTCTCTGGATGTTTTTTAGTGTCTAGCTTCGTTTAGTTGATGCTCGCATTTGCTTAATTTTTTTTCTTCATTCATTAAGAATGGCTCATCTAAATCTGTTGCCACAGATTTCATAATTTCAAGCTGAGAGCGAGCGGCTTCTACAGCAGTAGTAGCATGCTCTAATGTATCTGGATCCATTGAAATTGTCGCTGATCCTACCATTTTTTGTGCTGTTTCTACACGGAATTTCACTTCTTCAAAATCATTTACTTCTGATCCCATTATTACTTCCTCCTTTGTATATTGCGCATTTCACATAGTTTTTGCTCTGTAAAACGGAAATATACAAAGGAATAACAAAGGAGGTTACCAAATAAGGTAACCTCCTGTTATATGTTGGATTAAAGTTTTACTACGTTAGCAGCTTGAGGTCCGCGGTTTCCTTCAGTGATATCGAAAGATACTTCTTGGCCTTCTTCTAAAGCTTTGTAGCCGTCACCTTGAATAGCAGAGAAATGTACGAATACATCGTCAGCGCCTTCCATTTCGATAAATCCAAAACCTTTTTCGTTGTTAAACCATTTTACTTTTCCTTGCATGTTACAATTCCTCCTAAAAACATTTGCTTTTTTCATTTAGTGAAATTCATTTGAAAGATAATATAAACTAAAAATGCTATAATCTTGAATATTCTGCTAAATGATTAATTTAAATATACACGAATTGGTAGAATTTAGTCAAGTAAGCGATTTTATTTTTTTGTATTTTTAAATAATTTTTCAGCCAGATTTTTAAATAGGTATAGGACAGGCCGAGTATGTAATATTCTTAATTGAATGCTGTACATAATGAGGTGAAAGAAAGAATGAATGAGTCTTATTTATTAGATAATGAAGGAATGAGAACGAGAACTGACATACCAAATTGGGTTACAAAAGAATTTCAAAATTTTTCGAGTGTCGTGCTAGAACCAACTTTTCCGTGCTATTTCGGCTTAACAGCTTTGAAAAAGAATGAACTTCGCTATTCATTTCTCTCTCATAATGATTGGAGTCATTTGCCACATACAATGTTATCTTTTTTAGAGTTAATGAAAGAGCGACCAATTGTAAGAAGAGGGTTTTTTCTTTTTGTGGAACCGGAATGTGAGGAACAATCACTGGAATATTACCGTGATTACTTTTGGAAAGTACTACAATATTTACATGAAAACGATGATCAGACATGGCCGAAGCAAATTCCTGAAGACCCAGACCATTACTTATGGGAATTTTCATTTGGTGGTGAACCGATATTCGCATTTGGAAATGCGCCGGCTTATAAACAAAGAAAAACTAGGCATTTAGGAAATTCTCTCGTTATTGGGTTTCAACCACGCACCATCTTTGATGGATTAGAAGGAGATCGTCCTAAAGGAGCATATTCAAGGCAAACGGTCCGAGATCGAGTTGAAAAGTGGGATCAGCTGCCGAAGCATCCTAACATTAGTCATTATGGTGATCCAGATCATCGGGAATGGAAACAATACTTCATAGGAGACGATGTAGAGCCGATAAAAGGAAAGTGTCCTTTTCTTCATAAGTTAGAAAAGTAAGAGCCATCATCCGGATGGCTCTTTTGCATATTTTGGATAAAAAAGGGTATTTTAGTAGTAAATATTTTGATGAAAGCTAGTCTATTTTTAATCATTACATCATTACTTAATAGTAAAGGAAGTAGAAAGGATAGAGCGATGTTTGGAGCGATTATACAACAAATTGTATTAGGTATTTCATTAGCTGCGCCGGTAGGTCCGATTAATATTGAAATGTTAAAACGAGGAATTGAACGAGGTTTTTGGCATGCGTGGGTTGTTGGAATTGGTGGAATGACTGCAGATATTTTGTTTATGCTTCTCATTTATTTCGGTTTATCTTCTGTGTTTATGTATACATATGTACAAGCTTTTATGTATTGCACAGGGTTTTTCTTATTATTTTATTTAGGATTTCAAAGTGTAAAACAAGGAATTTCCCACACGAATATGGAATATAAAAAGGAAGAGGTAGGTGGCCTTAAACAATCGTTTATGACAGGTTTTTTAATTGCGATATCCAACCCATTAAATCTTGTTTTTTGGTTTGGTATATACGGAAGTACACTTAGCTCATTGCTTACGAAAGTAACGAAACAAGAAGCCTTTTTGTATAGTCTTTGTATTATCGTTGGCATTATTTTATGGAATTTAAATATCGCTTTTTCTGTCCATTTTGGCAGGACGTTATTAAAGCAAAAAGCACTTGGCTATATAACAGCCGGAGCAGGTATTATTTTAGTAGGATATTCTATCCATTTTGCATACAAAGCTTTACAGTTGTTCACATAAGATTGAAGGGGAGATTTTTATGTATCGAACCACTATTGACGGAAGAGAAATTATTATTACGCTAGCACCAAAAATCCGAAAAGAAATTACTGATAGGAATCCACTATATGAAGCGGTATTTCATAATGCAGCAAGATTACTACAAACAAAGCAACCGACGTTTGCAGTGAATCATGAAATATTTGGGCTCATTATTGGAGAGGTTCAAAGAGGAGAAGTAACAGTGTTTGCGGTGGAACATATTATTCCGAAGCAAAATATATTTGGATCGAACAATTTTTTCTCGACAATAGAGCAACAGGCAAATTTGTAAAGTGAATCGAATAAAAATAAAATAATAGAAATAGTCGTAACGATATGTTGCGGCTGTTTTTTTGGAAAAGGGGGAAGGAAAATGAAGAGAGTGGGGAAAGAGTTCTTTTTACAACATGATATCGTTATTATGTATAGTATTTTATTTATTTTCATCATTATTTTAAAAATGCAATTATTCACATGGATCGGTATGTTAGCGTGTTTGTTTGGGATTGTTTTTTATACGCTTAACGAATATATGACACATCGATTTTTATTTCACTTAAAGCCACCAAAAAACGTATTTTTATTAAAAATGTTAAGAAGATTACATTATGATCATCACGTATATCCAGATGATTTAAAACTATTATTCTTGCCTGTATGGTTTAGTATACCTAGCTTTACTATATATTTACTTATATCATACGCTATAACAAAAAGTGTTACTATTACACTTTCATTTGGAATCGGAATGATTATCATGCTTCTCGTTTATGAATGGAAACATTATATTGCACATAAGCCAATTCGTCCGTTCACAAAGTTTGGGCGCTGGCTTAAAAAACAGCACATATTACACCATTATAAAAATGAAAAGTTTTGGTTTGGTGTTTCAAATCCAGTATTCGATTTCATATTTGGAACGCTTAAAGATGGAAAAGACGTTGAATTAAGCGAAACAGCTCGTAATTTAGAAAAAGAGAAAAAGACAGAAGTAGTGCGATAAGCACTACTTTTTTATTTTGTTTTAATGAGCATCAAATTTTGCCTAGTATGAGATTGCAATACGGAAATTTTATGCTGAAAAAGTATATTAAAAACTTAGGGGAAAATGCCGAAAAATGTCTATCGAAAAATCTTTGCAGGAATGTATGGATTGTCTAAAATGAAAATAAGTTTCTGAATATTTATAAAATTTAGTCTTTAGGTATACAAGGGGGAATTGTATTTCTAGTAAGGGAGGGGATTGGATAATGAAACGAGATGATACGTCAGCACGTAAGTTACAAAATGAGGTGAATTATACAGAGGTTGTTCAGTCAGAAGAATTTCAATTGTTATTAAATACGAAAAAGAAGTTTATCGTTCCGATGAGTATTTTCTTTTTAAGCTTTTTTATTGCATTACCTATTTTAACATCGTATTCAAAGGTGCTCAATACACCAGCATTTGGGGATGTTACGTGGGCATGGGTGTTTGCGTTTGCGCAATTTATCATGACGTGGTCATTATGTATGATTTATAGCAAAAAAGCAGAATCCTTTGATAAAATCTCGCAAAACATTCTACAAGATATGAAAAAAGGGAGGGGCTGACTTTGAATACAACTGCATTTGCACTATTTTTAATCATCGTTCTTGGTACACTCGTCATAACTTATTTTGCATCGAAGAAAACGAAAAATGCGAGTGAGTTTTATACAGCTGGAGGGGGATTAACTGGTTGGCAAAATGGTCTGGCCATTGCAGGAGATTATATGTCTGCTGCGTCTTTTCTTGGTATAGCCGGAGCGATTGCGTTAACTGGTTTTGATGGGTTCTTTTATAGTATTGGTTTCTTAGTTGCTTACTTAGTTGTATTATATTTAGTTGCAGAGCCACTTCGAAATTTAGGGAAATACACGCTAGCAGATATGATTGCGGCGCGTTTTGATGCGAAAAAAGTTCGCGGAGTTGCAGCGCTTAATACGATGACGATTTCAATTTTTTATATGATTGCACAATTAGTTGGGGCTGGTGCACTTATTAAATTATTATTAGGGATCGAATATACGACATCCGTTTTAATCGTTGGTACATTAATGACAGTGTACGTTATATTTGGCGGAATGACTGCGACGAGCTGGGTACAAATTGTTAAGGCTGTATTACTTATGGCGGGTACATTTATTATTTCTGTTATCGTTTTCTCAAAATTTAATTTTAGTGTGACTGAAATGTTTGCTCAAATGAAAACAGCTACACCATTAAAAGATTCATTTTTAAACCCAGGAGTAAAGTATAAAGATGGTCTTGATACACTTTCTTTAAATTTAGGACTAGTCCTTGGTACTGCCGGATTACCACATATTCTTGTTCGCTTTTTTACAGTACGTGATGCAAAAACAGCACGTCAATCTGTTGTATACGCTACGTGGTTAATTGGCGCATTTTATATTATGACAATTTTCTTAGGGTTTGGGGCAGCGGCATTTGTAGGGAATGAGGCGATTATTAAAGCGAATCCTGCTGGTAATATGGCAGCACCTTTATTAGCGAAAGCGTTAGGTGGAGATTTCTTATTTGCTTTCGTATCAGCCATTGCCTTTGCAACGATTTTGGCTGTAGTGGCGGGACTTGTATTAACAGCCGCATCAGCATTTGCACATGATTTTTATAATGAAATTATTCGTAAAGGGAAATCAACGGAAAAAGAGCAAGTTTCAATGGCCCGCTATGCGTCTATTGGAGTAGCGATATTATCCATTATACTAGCGTTATTTGCTCAAACATTGAATGTAGCATTTTTAGTTTCATTAGCATTTGCAGTTGCAGCGAGTGCAAATCTACCAGTTATATTATTCACAATATATTGGAAACGCTTTAATACGACAGGTGCTATCTCGGGTATGATTGTTGGTCTAGTATCAGCAATTGTTCTCGTAGCGTTAAGTCCAAATGTTTGGAACCCTGTAGCTGGGAAAGCTATATTTGTTGGGGAAGCGATTTTCCCATATACGACACCTGGAATTATTTCCATTCCGCTTGGATTCCTTGCAGCATATTTAGGAACCGTGTTATCTAGTAAGAAAGAAGATGCAGCGAAATTTGATGAGATTCTTGTGAAATCTAATACTGGTCATGGTATTAGTGATGCATCTTCCCATTAAAAAGAGAAGGGCTTTTCGATATATAAGAAAAGCTCTTTTTTTCTTGTAAATATTACTGTATTGTAAGTAGGATTTTGTCTTAATTTTGTGGAATGAAAATAAGCAGGGAGAAAATTAAATCATCATGGCACCAGCGCAGCTTTTGTGAAAAATAAGTTGTTATGGAAGGTGGAAGAAATGATGAAAACGAAACAGACTGATGAATTGTTAGCAAAAGATGAGCAATATGTTTGGCACGGAATGCGTCCCTTTAGTCCAAGTAGTACAATGGTAGGAGCAAAAGCAGAAGGGTGCTGGGTTGAAGATATACAAGGGAAAAGATATTTAGATGGTATGAGTGGCCTTTGGTGTGTGAATAGTGGATATGGCAGAAAAGAGCTCGCAGAGGCGGCTTATAAACAATTACAAACATTATCATACTTTCCGATGTCACAATCACATGAACCGGCTATAAAGCTTGCTGAAAAATTAAATGAGTGGCTTGGAGGAGAGTATGTTATTTTCTTCTCTAATAGTGGTTCGGAAGCGAACGAAACAGCTTTTAAAATAGCAAGGCAATACTATGCGCAAAAAGGTGAGCCGCATCGTTATAAATTTATATCACGTTACCGCGGGTATCATGGCAATACAATGGCTACGATGGCAGCGACGGGACAAGCGCAGCGTAGATATCAATATGAGCCATTTGCTTCAGGGTTTTTACATGTAACACCGCCAGATTGTTATCGTATGCCTGGAATAGAAGCAGAGGACATTTATGATGTAGAATGTGTAAAAGAAGTAGATCGCGTTATGACATGGGAATTAAGTGAAACGATTGCAGCTTTTATTATGGAACCCATTATTACGGGCGGAGGCATATTAATGCCGCCACAAGACTATATGAAAGCCGTTCATGAGACGTGTCAAAAACACGGTGCATTGCTCATTAGCGATGAAGTAATTTGCGGTTTCGGACGTACAGGGAAGGCATTTGGATTTATGAATTATGATGTGAAGCCAGATATTATTACGATGGCAAAAGGGATTACGAGCGCATATTTACCATTATCAGCGACAGCTGTGAAAAAAGAAATATATGAAGCATTTAAAGGGAAGGGAGAATATGAATTCTTCCGTCATATTAATACATTTGGTGGAAATCCTGCGGCTTGTGCATTAGCGCTTAAAAACTTAGAGATTATGGAAAATGAAAATTTAATTGAGCGTTCTGCACAAATGGGCTCGCTTTTATTAGAGCAATTAAAAGAAGAAATTGGAGAGCATCCACTAGTTGGGAATATTAGAGGGAAAGGTCTACTAGTTGGAATTGAACTTGTAAATGATAAAGAGACGAAAGAGCCAATTGATAACGACAAAATTGCAAGTGTTGTAAATGCTTGTAAAGAAAAAGGTTTAATTATAGGACGAAACGGTATGACAACAGCAGGATATAATAACGTCTTAACATTAGCACCACCGCTTGTTATTTCGAGTGAAGAAATCGCTTTTGTTGTTGGAACGTTGAAGACAGCGATGGAACGTATTTAATGAATCGAGCGAGCTGTAATATACAGCTCGCTTTTGTTTATTATGTGAAATATGATAAATTTTCAAAGGGAGGGGAATTTATTATGAAGAAATATGATCCTAGTCAACATTATCACCTCGGATATTATGAAGATGGATATGATTTAGAAGTGACGGCGTACAAAAGAATAAATGAACCAGTTTGGGATGCTTATATTCCGCACTATGAAGCAGGCGATTTTTATAAGAAAGTGGAGAAAATGAAGCTAGGTGAATATGTAGATGATTACGGCATTATGGTGTATTCATTTAGTAATGATATGGATGATGAAGAAGCACGAATTATGTTTGAAAATTGGTTAAAAACGAACGGAATTGTTTAAAGATAAAATGAAAAAAGAGATTACTATCTTATAAGATAGTAATCTCTTTTTATTGTAGAAAGCTTATTTACTTGCTTTCATTGCTTTATCTTTTGCACCAAAAGTGTATTTTAACATTGGTGGTGTAATCATTGTAGTTAAAATAACGACAATAACGATAGCTGTAAAGTAATCTTGTGCTAGTAGACCTGAAGAAAGTCCTGTTCCTGCGATGATAAGTGCAACTTCACCACGAGAAACCATTCCAGCACCGATAATTGCAGAAGACTTAGCGTCAAATCCAGTCATTCGTGCACCTAAGCCACAACCAATTAGTTTCGTTAATACAGCGATTACTGTTAATGCTAAGATGAACCAAATTTGATTGCCAATACCGTCAAATGTAATATTCATACCGATACTTACGAAGAATACTGGAACGAACATAGCGTAAGCGATTGGTTCTACTTTCTTTTCTACTTCATGTTTGTAGTTCGTTTGAGAAATAGCGATACCAGCTGCGAAAGCACCGATAATACCCGCAATTCCTAATAATTCACCGAAATATGCGAATGAGAAACAGATGATAAGAGCCGCGCTCACGATAGACTCAGATACGCGCAGTGGTGATAACCAGCGCATGATTGCAGGTACACCTTTCCATCCGATTAAAATAATAGAAGCGAAGAATACAACTTTCTTCAAGATAACCATTGTTAAGTTAACATCGTCTGTACCTAAGAAGCTCATTGCAAATGCTAATAAAATAACAACAAGAATGTCATCAAATACAGCCGCGCCCAGCATAGTTGTACTTTCACGTGTTTTCATCTTTCCTAAATCACGAAGTGTTTGTACGGAAATACTAACACTTGTCGCACATAGAAGTAATCCTAAAAATACAGCATTTCCTTGTTCCATCCCCATAACAAGACCAGAAACGTAACCACCTATGAATGGAAGAAGGATACCTCCAAGTGCAACTGCTAAAGAAGAATTACGATTTGCATTTAATTCCTCTAAGTCTGTTTCAAGTCCTGCCATAAACATTAAAAGAATAACACCGACATTACTTAATTGTGTTAGAAGCTCTGAATTTTCAATCCAACCTAATATAGCTGGACCGATAACGATACCGACAATTAATTTACCTAGTACAGAAGGTTGACCTAATCTAACACTAAGATCACCAGCGAGCTTTGTACTTAATAAAATAAGTGCAATTTGAAAGAAAAATTCGAAATCCATCGGATCCTCTCCTCATCATTTTTATTTTTATCATACGATTTCTCGGA
Source organism: Bacillus sp. HY001 (assembly GCF_007558965.1). Classification (NCBI taxonomy): domain Bacteria; kingdom Bacillati; phylum Bacillota; class Bacilli; order Caryophanales; family Bacillaceae; genus Bacillus; species Bacillus sp. HY001. Next base: position 87,728 of record NZ_VLTE01000031.1, read on the forward strand.
ATTTGCCTAATGAAAATATGTAAAACCCATTAAACAAAGGGTCTGATTACAAGTTCTTTTGAACTCGTAATTTGAACCTGTAATTAATATATAATAAAATGTATGAAAAATCAATGAAAAAATAGCAGATTTTCATGATAGGATTCGATTTAGGTATGGAGAGAATCACTATATAATAAGAAGAAATAAGGATATATTTTTTATGAATTGGAGAAGGGTATATGTTATTAAATAAACGTTTTACAATTGGAGAAATGGCAAAAATGCATAATATAGCAGAATCTACATTACGTTATTATGATGAAAAAGGTATTTTTCATCCGTCTACTGTAGATCCGCAAACGAATTATCGTTATTACACAATCGATCAATTTTCACTATTAGATACGATTAAGTTTTTACGCCAATTAAATATTCCATTAAAGGAAATTAAGAAATATATTGATGAAAGAAATCCAGCATACGCACTCAATTTACTGGAAAAACAACAAGAAATGATGTTGAAAAAACAAAGAGAAATTGAGTATGCTTTGGCGAAAATGGAGCATAGAATTCATTTAATTAAGGAAGCAACAAAAGTAAAAGCTGAACAAATGGTAATTAAAGAGATCCCGCAGCGAAAGATAACAGCCATTGCTGTTGCCCCGAATACGACGGATGATATGTTTGAGTACTATATTCATTCGCTGCAAAAAAATATGAAACAAATGGATGATAGTTTATTTTCTGGAGATATCGGTGTAACGGTGGCAAAAAAAGGATTAATGCAAAATGAGTTTCAAGCGTATAGCAGTGTTTTTATTCTGCTGGATTACATGCCTTTTCAAATGCATAGTTCAGATGAAATTAAAGAAGGTATATTTGCCTGCGTATATCACCATGGACCATATGAAGAAACGGATGAAACATATAAGAAGGTAATGAAATATATTGATCAAGAAGGATACGAAGTAAGTGGAGATGCGATTGAGATTGCATTAATTGATTGGTCTGTAACAGAAAATCCAGAGGAGCAAGTAACAGAAATTCAAATTCCTATCATGAAAAAACAAAGCAATAAGTTGTAGGGCTCGTATCATAACAAATTGGCATCAACCAGAATAATTAAGTTACCTATTTTTTAATTCTCTATTGACCTTCAAGTAACTTTAAGGTTTAAACTGTGAACAGAGCATTGAAAAAAGGAGCATTTATATGATGGAAACAACAGAGAAGTTAAGAGAAAAACCGATAAAAAGTTTATTTATTTCATATTTAATACCGGCTGTTCTTGGAATGGTATTAATGTCAGTTAATATTGTGATTGATGCGGTTATGATTAGTAGAGGAGTTGGCGCAAATGGTTTAGCAGGAGTAAACGTGGCTATTCCAGCCTTTTCAATTTTCTTCTCTATTTCATTATGGATTGGAATGGGTGGGGCAACTTTATACTCCATTGCACTAGGTGAAAATAAAGTAGAAAGAGCAAGGTCTATTTTTACGCAATCTATGACGGTAGCAGTAATGATCGTAGGTGTGTTAGCAGCGATTTGCTTATGGAGAATAGAAGATATAGCATACTTATTCGGTGCAAACGAAGTGATTTTACCGTATGCGTTAGACTATTTACACGTATTATTAACGTTTGGAATGATATACGTGTTAGAAAATATTTTAAGTACATTTATACGAAATGATGGAAATCCTAATTTAGCAATGGCAGGTCTAGTTGTAACGGCTGTATTAAATATAGTGTTTGACTATATCTTTATTTTTATCTTTGGATGGGGCGTAACAGGTGCTGCTTCAGCGACTATTCTTTCGGCAGCGATCGGTTTCCTTGTATTATTAACGCACTTCTTTAGAAAAAGTAGTATTTTAAAGTGGACGAAATTCCATTTTGAATGGGATACAGTTAAACAAATTATGATAATCGGTTTCCCGAGCTTTACAGCAGAAAGTACAGTAGCGATTGTAACGATTGGTTTTAATATCGCATTCGTTCAATATGCTGGAGAAGTAGGAGTCGCTTCTTATGCGATGGTAAATAGTATTCATGCGATGACATTACTATTATTCTTCGGTGTTGGAGCAGCATTACAACCAATTGCTAGTTTCCATTATGGTGCAAATTTATCAGAGAGATTGCGCGAAGGATTAAAGTTCGCTGTAAAAATTGCGGTAGTACTCGGTGGTATTGCAATAATTGTCGGATTATTCTTCGGGAAATATATTATTGGTCTATTTGATGTCCAATCTCCAGAGTTGTTGGAGTTAACATTAACGGGTATTAGCTTGTTCTTTATCCAATATGTATTTTTAGGCTATAACATTGTGTATGGAGAGTACTTCCAATCCGTGCGACAAACTACAAAATCAGTGCTTATTATAATGAGCCGAGGGTTACTATTTATTATTCCATTATTATGGATTATGCCAAAATTATTTGGGATAAATGGAATTTGGCTCGTTATGCCAGTAGCTGAAGTATTGACAGCGATTATCGTATTTACGATGAATCGTATGAAACATCCTGTTCCATTAAATATGGCGGGAGAGAAAGAAGCGATATAATGAAGAAAATCCCCTTGAGCAAGTAAGGGGATTTTTTTATGCTTTTAAACTAATCGCAAATGATCCATCTGTTTCTTGAACAGACGCGAAAGCAACGCTTTTAATATTAGTGATGCCCTTTTCTTTTAATTCTTTATATAACCATTTTTCGTCCTTATGAATTAACTTTAAGTTATCGTATTGAATTTGCGAATCAACGATAAGGGCAATTGGTAATCCGGCATACGTAACATCTATGTTCAAATCTTTTGGAGTTAATGGTACAAGCTCACGCTTAGGTAAAATACTAATGGCTCCATTCGCTTCTAAAATAGCGTATTCAATTTCGTGAACACTTGGATATCCTGCGACGCGAAGGTTAGAAAGTAGTTCAGCGATCGGATATCTACTTTTTTGTAAGTTCTCAAAAATAATGTCACCATGTTTAATTAAAATGATAGGATGTCCGAGAATGAAACGGTTTAGTTTGTTTAGTAAGCTTAATTTTGTAAGAAGTAAATGCAAACATGTAATAACAACCATACCGAGAAAGGCTTGCAAAGCACCAGAGACTGGTATGGCCTGAAAAGCTAAATAAGATAAAAAGATAATAGCACCAAAATCATGAGGAGTTAGTTGGGCTAAAGCTGATTTACCGAGCATCTTAAGTGATAGTAAAAATAAGATAAAAAAGAACGATACGTTACATAAAAAGAGAAGCAATAGAGACACTCCTTCGTGCAAAGTTGTACTTACTTTTCCCGAAAGGAATATAAATATTACTTCCCAGAGGATAAATTAGGGTGAACTGGAATTTGTCTGTATACAAACAAATAAATGGATATTATCATGAAAGAAGCAAAGAACTTAGGAGTATATTGATATGAAAAAGAAGAAAATAATTAAGTATATGATAGGAATTATAATGGTTTGCGCCGTTTATGCGGGATTTTTACAATATAACATTTATAAGCATGGACAAATGAATGCCACCTACGATGCGGATTATATAATTGTATTAGGATCGAAAGTCAACGGAACGAAACCATCATACTCATTGCAATATCGTATTGATAAAGCAGCTGAATATTTACAATCACATGAGAAGACAACTGCGATTGTATCTGGAGGGAAAGGAAAAGGGGAAGATATTTCAGAAGCATTAGCAATGAAAAATGGATTAATGAAACTAAAAATTGCAGAAGACCGCATTATAATGGAAGATAAATCAACGAGTACAGATGAGAATATTAAATTCTCAAAACCGTTAATTCCGAGCGATATGAAAAAAGGAATGATCGTAACAAACGATTTTCATATGTTCAGAGCGAAAAAAATAGCAGCAAAACAAGGGTTACAATTAGAAGGTCTTCCGGCCGAAACACCGAAGCGAATTGTCATTCCATCGAATATACGAGAGTATTTAGCCATTACGCAATATTGGTTTATGAATCGAATATAGAGAAAGTAATCCCGCCTGGAAATCTAGGCGGGATTACTTTTGATGAAAATCTTACAAAAGTGTCATGTTTGTGAAAGGTAAAGCGATAGTTTCTGGAATGGATTCCTGACATAATGAAGATAACAAAAACAATAGAGGTGAATCGGATGAAAGGAAATAATATATTATCTTCACTATGTTACTTTAGTATCTTTTTTGCACCATTTTTACTGCCAATTATCGTGTACTTCGTTGCGGAGGATGAAGTGAAATACCACGCGAAAAAAGCATTTTGGTCCCATATTTTCCCGTATGCGATTTTATTTGGTGGCTTAGCAGTATCCGGCATATATGGCTTAAGCTTCAATCAATCTGATGGTGCTGGAATTGGCATGATGATCACATATGCGGTGTTCATTCTTGTAGGGATTTATTACTTCATTTGGAATATCGTAAAAGGTATTAAAGTTTTGAAAACAGCGTAGTAAAATAAGAAATAATTCGATGTGAGTTTGTCGTTATTTGTCGGTAAGTCGATATTCCTTGTCGAATCGGCGATATATCTGAAAAATCGTTGATATAGTGCATGGAATCGTCGATATATTTGAAAAATCGCCGATATAATTTCATTTACCGTATTAATAGACGTTTTAAAAAGAGCAATTCAAAAAGAATTGCTCTTTTTGTGCTTATAAGTTGTGAATATTAAAAAAGATATGTTAATTTTTCATTATGAAGAGAAAAAAGGAGTGTTTTTCATGAATGAGATTATACATAAAATGGAGCAACACGTTTCAGTTCGTAAATATAAAGAAGAATCAATTCCGAAAGATGTAGTAGAAAGAATGGTACAAGCTGCGCAGCATGCCGCTTCCTCACATTTTGTACAGGCGTATTCTGTTATATATGTAACAAATCAAGACCTAAAGGCTAAACTAGCAGAGTTATCCGGAAATCGTCACGTGAAAGACTGCGCAGCATTCTTTGTTTGTTGTGCAGATTTAAAACGACTTGAAATAGCGTGTGAACAGCATAGTACAGAGATAAAGCATGAAGGAGTGGAAGACTTTATCGTTGCAACGGTAGATGCTTCGCTTTTCGCGCAAAACTTAGCGTTAGCAGCAGAATCGTTAGGGTACGGCATTTGTTATATTGGTGGTATTCGTAATAATCCGAGAGAAGTAAGTGAATTGCTTCATTTACCAGATAAAGTATATCCTGTATTCGGAATGACAGTTGGTGTACCAGATGAAGAACATGGAGTGAAACCACGTTTACCAGTAGCAGCAATCCTTCATGAAAATGGATATGATGAAAAGAAATATGATGAATTATTAAACGAATACGATGAAACGATGAGTTCGTATTACAAAGAAAGATCATCAAATAAGAAGAACGTAACATGGACGGAATCAATGAGTTCGTTTATGGCTAAAGAAAAAAGAATGCATATGAAAGAATTTTTAAGTGAAAAAGGATTTAATAAGAAATGAGTAAAAGGCAGACCTGTATCCAGGTCTGCCTTTTTTGGAGGAGAAATATGATTGTCTTCGAATAAGTATAGGAGGAGGAGATAATATGAAAAAAGCATTAATCTTTTTATTTGATGGATTTGCAGAATTTGAAGTGAATATAGCGAGTTTATTTTTAATAAGTAAGGAATTCGAAATAATAACAGCAACAATAGACGGCAAAACAGTTACAGGAGAAGGTGGTTTTTTGTGTCAACCACATGTCTCTATCGAGCTTATTGAAGTAGCGGACTATGAAGTGCTTATCGTACCAGGAGGACATATTTTTGACTATTTAGAAAATGAAAAGTTGTTATCTATTGTGAACGAATTACATAAGCAAAATAAATGGATAGCGGGTATTTGTGCAGGGACATCTTTACTACATGCAGCAGGAGTACTTAATAAGAAGAAATTCTCAACATCATTAACACCAGATGAAAAACAATTAGCGCATTTACATGAATGGGAATATAAACAAAATAAAGATGTAACCGTTGATGGGAAAATCATAACAGCGGTAGGATCTGCGTACGTGGAATTTGCTGCTGAAATAATGAAGCAGCTCAATTTATTTAATGAAGCTGAAGCGAAGGAGAACTTGCAGTACTTTAAAAATGTAACAGAGATTTTTGATGAAACGTTAGTATAAGTGAATAGTTTGATTGTTAATACCTAAGTTCGGAATGTAGATAATCCTTTCTGAACTTAGGTATTTTATTTGTTATCATTATACATAGAAATAAAAATTAAGAATTTTTTACAAAAGTGATAGAAAATGAGAATGAAATAACAATAGTAAGTAAAGGCAGCTGCTAAAGGGGAATTGAGGAAGGAAGATGCTTATGATTTTCAATTCTGAAGAGGATTTAATTATAGCTATGAAAAAACATGATCAAGATGCTTTGAAAGAAGTGATTGATCAGTATGGAAAATTAATTTTGTACATTATTCATAAATCATTAAGTACTCCTATTGAAAAACAATTTGTGGATGATTGTTATAACGATGTATTTACTGTCATTTGGTTTAATATCGACCAATTTGATATAGAAAAGGGAAACTTAAAATCTTGGATGATTGGTATTACTAAATTAAAGGCATTGGAATATAAAAAGAAAGTATATAAAGAGAATAAAATCGCTCAAGACGTAGAAATAGATACAGGTATTCATGATAGGTATGAAATAGAAAAAGAAGAAGAGATTATGGAAATCGTCCAAGATTTAAATAAGAAAGATCGATATATCTTTTTAAAGAGGTATATTGATGGATATTCCATTGACGATATTGCGAAAGAATTAAAAGTAACGGCGGATTATATATACAATAGAATTTCTCGTGGGAAGAAAAAGCTTCAAAAATTGTGGAAAGGGAGTGTGTAATATGGATAAAAGATTATTGTCTATGTTAAATGAGCTCCAATATTCAGAGGAAGAAATTACACGTTTAGAGAAAGAAGCGAATGAGTCTATAAATATAGATAAGTATTATGTGAAAAACGGGGAATTATTGAAGAAATTAACGATGCAAATATTGGAAGAATCAGTTCGGAAAGAGTTACAAGAAGGAGAAGAAATCGAATGTGAAATATTAGTGGATGAGGGGAGCCTTGTAAATTCTAAAGTTATACCGAATATATTCACTGCAGGTGCTACTTTTTATTATTACATTGTTTTAACAAATACAAGATTACGAATTATATCGTTAGATTGCTACTTTAAAAAAATAAATGAGTACAATGTGCTAATAAGCTCAATTCAAGCAGTTTCGCGACATAAAAAAATGAAGAATGTATATGGAATTAATATAAATAATAATTTTATACAATTAGGAAGTAAAGAGTATAATCAAGAATTAACAATTTTAATTGAAAAACTAAAACAATGTGGAGTGAAAGAAGAGAGATATAAAGAATTTGAAAAACGTTGGATGATTTTTTTCAATGTCTTTGTAATAGCAATGGGTGGTCTTTTAGTTTTAAAATATTTAATGTGAAAATAAAGAGCGGCATAATAGCCGCTTTTTATCGTTTAAGTCTATATGTTTTTGTACAATCTAAAGCATCTTTTATCTTGAAAAGCTTACTTATAACAAATGTAAACTCTCAATAAGAAGATACATACCCGTACAACTTAAAAGGATATACGTAAATATTTTGAAAATCCGTTGATTAAGCCATTTGAAAATAATTTGACCTATATACAAACCTAGAAATACGATTGGAATAGCATAAAAACTTGATTCCCAAATTGTTTTGTTTGTGCCAGTAAAGAGTATTTGAGTTAGTAGACTAATGAAATATATAAATAGATAAAAAGCTAAAGTAGTTGCTCTCAATTTCTCTTTTTTCGTATCCGTTCCTGTAAAGTAAAGTAACAGGGGTGGTCCTGGCATACCGATACTTGTCGTTAAAAGACCAGATAATCCGCCAACTATAAAATCTCTAGATTTTGTTGATTTAATCTTAAAGTTGCATATTAGCATCAACGTTAATAGTAAGAGCAGGATGCTAATTGCTAATTTAAATGTGTTGATGTTAATAGAAGTGAAAATTAAAATACCAAAAGGAACACCAACTATACTTCCGAAAATTAATCTTTTCAGTAGAATAAAATCAATGTCTGTTCTTATTTTCCAAATGAGTGATATGGAAATAATTAATGATAAAATAATATTTATTTGTATAGCTTCTTGTGGTAGAAATAGCATGAGTAAGAAAGGTGTTGCCATAATAGAAAAGCCAAAACCTGTACTTGTTTGTAAAATAGAAGCTACTAATATAATACATACGAAAGTGAATATAATCTCCAAAATAACCCTCCTACATAATCAAATCCAATACATATTTTAACATAAAGTGAAACTTAAATCAGTGGGGCTTACTGTCCTTTAAAACGGGAAAAAAGCGGCTAAATAGCCGCTTTTTATGATGCATTTAATATTCCAATGATGACCCTGTAGCCTTAAAATATTTTTCTCGTGAAGGCGTCATAACCCGGATTGCTAATAAACAGGAAAGGAGAAGAATGAGTAATGAACTAATGATTACAGTAATTTGAACCGAAAGAAATTGTGCGGATGCCCCAATTGCTAAAATGAAAAAGATTTGGATGAAATTTTTTATAGAATCAAATACGCTATCAATACGTCCTATCATATGAACTGGGATGTTATTTTGATAAAATGTGATAAAGCCAGTACCAGCAAATGATGAAGAAATGCCAAGTAAAATGAAACCGCCTGCCGCGACTATAAATGAATTTGAAAAGGCGAAAATTACATAACCTATTGCTGTAAAAATCATACCGAATCCGATACAATGTTGAATCGGTAATCGTTTAGCAAAGAGAGAAACAAGAAATGAACCGAAAATATATGCAGCACCAGTTATACTAACAAGCATGCTATATTCCATGTCGGATAAAAACAGTACTTGTTTTGTGAATACAACTTCTTGTGAATCGAGCGCCATAGAAACAAGCATAGTAGCTTGAAATAAAACGAATATGAGAATGATGTAAGTTTCCGTTCGAGCGAATGAAAAAACTTGTTTCCAATCACTTCGTAATGTTTGTACGAAAGTATTTGCAACTTCTTCGTTTTGCTTTGTTTGTAGTGTAATGTTTGGTAAGAAATAAATGAGAATAGTAGAAAGTAGAAAGGAAAGTGAGTTGCAGTAAATTACAAAGGATGCTGAGTACGTGGTGAGAAGTATTCCAGCAAGGGCTGGACCGATAATAAAAGCCCCGCTTGTACAAAAGTTATTCCAAGCATTGAATTGAGCGCGTTCTTCAGCTCGTATGAGCATTGTTCTATAAGAAAATGATGCTGGATCGAAAAATGATGTAGCGATGCGAGTTAAAAAGATAAAAATATAAATGGCCCAAATAGAATCAAATAGTGGAATACAGCCAATGAGAGATGCCCGAATTATATCTGTGATGAGCATAATGGACCGTTTGTTTAATCGATCTACTATGCTACCAGACCATATTTTTGTAACAACGGTCGCAATTGGACCTACAATCCATAATCCTGCTACAGCAGCAGGGGAGTTTGTACTATTTAACACCATTACGTTTAGGGCGATGAGATACATAAAATCACCTAAACGAGAAATTCCTGTTCCCGACAATAATAATAATTTATTTTTCATGAGCAGCTGGACCTTTCTTTCATTGTTTTTTTATCCTGCAGGAAATAGCGTATTCCTCTTCGGAGTTTGATTGACGAGCGGTTTTGTTTTCCCAGCGTAATAAAACTTGTGAAACTTCCCACGTAAGCTGTTGTAATTCCTCTGGAGTTAAAAATAAATGAGATACAATATGACTACCTGTATTCGTTCCTTCTGTGCCGCTTTCTTCAATATAGAAATGAGCAGATTTTGCCTTGTAATATTTTTCAATAATTCCCCGTTTTTCTTTCGTGTCTACTAATTCAAGTAACCCTCCATCATATAAAATTTGAACGTGATAATGTACGCTACCAGCAGATTTATTTAGTTTAGTAGCTACTTGCTTTGCAGTGAGTGCTTCGTCTTTTAAAAGGTGGAGAATTTGAATGCGAGTTGCATTAGAAATGAGCTTCTGCTGCTCAGCTGAAATAGTAAGTCTATCGTCAAACATTACGACATCTCCTTTCTTATAATCTAAATTTATTGTACGTTCTAAAAAATTAGAACGTAAGGAAAATAAATCGCCTTTTTCCTTTATATTTCGACATACATAAAAATAGCATGTACATAAACATGCTATTAAGTGATAGTGGATTCTTTACTCAGTTTCCCGCTGTAATACAAGAACAGCCATATAAAACTAACAAAAATACAGCATATAGCCAACAAGGTACCGATAACTTGCGGAGAAAGAACTTCTAGAAGCACTCCTGTAAAAAACATAGATAACTGAATAAGAGATCCATAAATGGAATAATGGAATGAAAAAACTTTACCCATCATATTTTCCTTCGTGTAAGTTTGAAGTAATGTCGTATCAAGTGGAACGATGACTCCTCCTGCTATGCGCATACAGAGCAATGTAATAATACCGACAATAAGCTGATCGGATAAAATGAATGCGAGAAAGAAAATTCCTTGTAGGAAGTAGGCCCAGCCAAATGCTTTTTTCATTCTTTCTTTATTATGAGATATATATAGATTAACGAGGAGACTACCCATCATAAGCCCAGCCCCTTGAACCGTATATAAAATTCCGATATTCGTGTGAAAATTTTTTTCGGCATAGATTGTTAGAAGTAGCTGATAAGCACCTCCAATCATGCCCCATGAAATGCCGACAAGAATTAAGGTTAAAATAATTTTAGTTTGTAATATGTATGTATAACCATCTTTTATATCAGTAAAAAATGCTTTTTTTGTGTTACAAGTATCATGAGAAGGGACGCTCATATTATAAATAAAATAGGCTGAAATAAAGTATGACAGGCTATTTACTAAAAAAGCGAACTCAATATGTAAAGATTGTGCAAGGATTCCGCCTAAAGAAGCCCCCATAATAGACATAAAACCATTCATTATACTAGAAAGAGAGTTAGCAGTTACGAAATGATCTTGGTGTACGATATTTTTTAAGGTTACTTGTTTAGCCGGCTCAAATAAACAAGAAAGTACAGCTAAACATATATTAGAAATGAAAATAATCTCAATTTTATATATTGCAAATAAGTAAGTGAGGACGATTATGCCTCGTAAAATATCGGTAAAAATCAGAATCTTCTTTTTAGAAAAACGATCTACAATCCCGCCTATGAAAGGACTAAGCAGAAGTTGAGGCAATCCTTTACTTATAAAAGTGAGTGCAATCATAAACGGAGATTCCGTTATGCTATAGACGAATGTTACTAAAGCTACAGTATGAAACCAATCTCCAAGTACACTTAACGTTTGACCGTAAAATAGTTTTTTGAAGTTATTATTTGTTTTTAGAAGTGCGGAATAAGAAACTGACATAAAAAGATTAATCCCTATGTAATGATGATGCCTGAACTTGTTTTTTCCACTCACTTAAATACACTTTCTCCGCTGTAGGAAGTCCAACAGGTAATTGTGCAATCAATTCTAAACTATTTCCGTCAGGATCGTTAAAGTATACGGCGGCATGCGCTAATTCTGGAAAAACAATCGGTTCAATTGGTTCCATTCCGAAATCTTTTCGTGCTGAAATGCCTTTTTGATTTAGCCAATGAATCGCATTTTCTAAATCATGTAAGCTTACTTGAAAGGCGATGTGTCGTAAAGAGGGATGATAATTAACTTTGTATTCTGTGCCTTCCCAAAGACCGAGCCAACTTTCATTTTCTTTAATCCAAAAGAAAGCAATATCATCTCCTCTTTTGTATAATTTCAGTCCAAGTGATTCATAAAAAGGTATTGATATCTCTAGGTTGCGGACAGGTAAATGTGCTTCGTAAAGACCTTTAATCATTGTAATCCTCCTTAGTAAAGTATTTCTTAATTTCATAGTAAACGTTTTTTTATTAGTTGGAATCGCAAAAAAGAGGGATATTCATTCATACGAAAGTATGAAAAAACAGCTCAAATATGAGCTGTTTTCGTATAGTTTTTCGTTCATTTGTTAAGGATAGGATATATTAGTATCCGTATCCGCCGCCACCCCAACAGCTACATCCGATGATGATTAGAAGGATGAATAGTACGATAAGCAAAGCAAATCCACCGCCGAAACCAGCGCAACTTCCACCATAGCTCATATGTTTTCCTCCTTTTGAGTAAGTTAATCTATATAATTCATGGACTACTATATACAATATGTTTTTTGTATGGAAAAGGAGCCAGTCTCTTTTGGAATTAGACAAACGCCTGTATGGTTATTTTGATTGTATGTTGGGCTAGTGATATGTGAATGAATTATTATATAATTTGCGATTTGTTCATAAAAAATATAAAAATTGTAAAAAAAACCATTTTTATATTTTTTTATGAGAGGATTTGTACTATAATTTTACAAGTAATATTATGGGAAAAGGGAGTTTTAGTAAAGAGATGGAGATGGGAAAATTATACAATAAAATAGAAAACAAAAAGAAAGAGCTAATTCAACTTGTTGCTAGACATGGATTGGAACATGATAAAGTTTTGTTATTTAGCCGAGATTTAGATATACTTATTAATAAGTTTATGAATGTAAAAGATAAAGTACATAAATAAATAATTTATAGTTTTTTATATTAAGATATTTTGCGAAAAAGGAGAGAACAGTATTTGGAACACTTACAAGAAGAGTTATATAAGCAAATAAAAGAAGAAAAAGGTATCGTTACAATATTTTTAAAGAGTGGCGTTAGAATAGTAGGAGAAGTTGTTGCGATAGATAAATTTACTATTTTAATGTTAGTTGATGGAAAACAACAACTGATTTATAAGCAGGCTGTATCAACGATAATGAAATAAGACACTCAAATTGAGTGTCTTTTCATTATCGTTTGCAAGCTTCCACGTCAATGCCGGCAGCGAGTAGTTTCTTTTCTCCATCTTGTTCAATCATTTTTTGTAATTTAGATAGGAAAGAATCAAAGTTTGTATGCTTTGCTACTTGGAATGTCATTTTATGCTCAATTGGAAGCCACGTATCAATATCAGCTTCGTTATGTTGAATTTTCACCTCAAGCTTATCAAGTGCGTTAGCTACTTTTGCTTCGTACGTTTCTTTCGCTTCAAACTCCATCCATAAATCATATAATTCCTGACCGAGAGAACCTTCTAATGTTCGTTTAATATTTAAAATGGCTTCTTGCTCATTTTTTTGTTTTTGTAATTGTAATTCATGACTATTCATTGTATCAAAAGCAGGAATATCACCAGCTTCAGCTTCGACTAGGTCGTGAATAATAACCATTTTAAGTAATTTTTCAATGCTTACTTTTTGATCTAAATAAGGCTCAACTAAAATGGCCATTAGAGACATGCGCCACGTATGTTCAGCAACGCTTTCTTGACGTCCGTTAGAAAGCCAGCTATGTCGCATTTCATATTTTAGTTTTTCTGCTAGTGCAATGACTTGTAAAATGTTATGTTCCATCGTGATCCTCCTCATATTTCTATACTATAATTCTAATATGGAAATGAAATGTGTCAATTTTATGAGTATATTGCGATAAATAGATGGTAAGCGTATAATAAACATTATATGTGAAAACGCATTATTAAAATAAAAAAATGTTTTATAAAAATGAAAAGGGAAGGGCAGGAATATGGGAGACGAAAATCAAGGATTTGCTAGACCACAAAGAAGAAAAAGGAAGTTTGACATTTCTAGCCCAGTTGGCATTATAGTAGGTTTTGCCATAGTAATAGCGGCAATTATGATTGGCGGCGGCGGAATAAAAGCTTTTAAAAACTTTTTAGATGTTTCATCTATTTTAATTGTCATAGGGGGAACTACAGCGACAATTGTTGTGGCGTATCGATTTGGAGAAATAAAAAAATATACGAAAAGTATTTTTACTGTTTTACATAGAAAAGAAGAAGATTTAGAACAGTTAACGGATTTGTTTGTTGATTTTTCAAAAAAGTCTAAAAAACACGGATTACTTTCTTTGGAAGTTGATGGAGAGCAAGTAGACAATCCTTTTATTCAAAAAGGAATTCAACTTATGTTAAGTGGTTATGATGAAGAGGAATTAAAAGAAGTATTAATGAAAGATGTTGAAACAGAAGTGTATGAGTTAAGAAAGGGAGCGACATTATTAGATAAAATTGGTGATTTTGCTCCAGCTTGGGGCATGATAGGGACTTTAATAGGTCTTATTATTATGCTTCAAAACTTGCAAGACACATCGCAAATTGGTACAGGGATGGCAGTTGCGATGTTAACGACATTGTATGGATCAGTACTTGCAAATATGATTGCAATCCCTCTTGCTGAAAAAGTGTATCGTGGTATTGAAGATTTATATACAGAGAAGAAGTTTGTTATTGAAGCAATTTCAGAATTGTATCGTGGACAAATTCCTTCTAAATTAAAGTTGAAACTAGATACATATGTATATGAAACAAAGATGAAAAAAGTAAAACGAGCAGCCTAATATTGCAAGGAGTGTTATGGTTATGATGAAACGACCGCAAAAGGGATCGCCTCGTTGGATGACGACTTTTACAGATTTAACGATGTTATTATTAACTTTCTTTGTATTACTAGTTGCTACATCAAAGCAAGATACAGTAAAATTATCAAAGATGCTTGAAAAGTTTAGTGACGCGGAGCAAGTTGATGCAAAAGTAATGGAAAATACAATACCAGATATTTCACATGAAAAAAATGATGAAAAAATGATCTCAAAAAAGCGAATGGATGACTTGTACAAAAAGTTAAAAGCATATGTAGATAGTAACGGTATTAGTCAAGTGAATGTATACCGAGAAGACACGGGAGTGAGCGTCGTTATAGTAGATAATTTAATATTTGATACGGGTGATGCGAACGTTAAACCTGAAGCAAAAGAGATCATTAGTCAATTAGTTGGATTTTTTCAATCTGTACCAAACCCGATTGTCGTGGAAGGGCATACAGATAGTAGACCGATCCATAACGAGAAGTTCCCTTCTAATTGGGAATTGTCTTCAGCGAGGGCGGCTAATATGATTCACCATTTAATTGAAGTGTATAATGTGGAGGATAAAAGGCTAGCTGCGGTCGGATATGCAGACACAAAACCAGTCGTACCAAATGATTCACCGCAAAATTGGGAGAAAAACCGTCGCGTTGTCATTTATATTAAAGAATAGTATATTTTTATTTTAGTAATAAAATAATAAAAATACAGAAATTCTTTTAAAAAAATATTAAATTTTATCGTTTTATTTTGTATAATGAGTGAGAATGATAAGGTGAAATATTAAGATATATTTATACATAGAAGGAGAGAACCAAATAGAATGGCACATAAAATTTTAGTTGTAGACGATGCAATGTTTATGCGAACGATGATTAAAAACTTATTAAAAAGTAATTCTGAATTTGAGGTTATCGGAGAAGCAGAGAATGGAGTAGAAGCGATTCAAAAATATAAAGAACTTCAACCTGATATTGTAACATTAGATATTACTATGCCGGAAATGGACGGACTTGAAGCGTTAAAAGAAATTATGAAAATTGATTCAAGTGCAAAGGTTGTTATTTGTTCAGCAATGGGACAACAAGGTATGGTATTAGATGCAATTAAGGGTGGAGCAAAAGACTTTATTGTAAAGCCATTCCAAGCAGATCGTGTAATCGAAGCTCTAACAAAAGTAGCAAATAGCTAATATAAAAGGGGTGCCACAAGGAATCAAAACAGTGATAACGGAAAGATGTGTGGCCCCCTTTTTTCTTGTTTTAAAACACTAAATTGTTATACATAAATGAAATGTTTGTTAGACAGGTAGGGGATGAAAATGCAAACAGATCTGTTAAATATATTTTTTGAAGAATCGGAAGAACATTTGCAGTCGCTAAATGAAAATGTGCTAATTTTAGAACAAAATCCTGCTGATATGAGCGTAGTCGGAGAAATATTCCGCTCAGCCCATACATTCAAAGGTATGTCTGCAAGTATGGAATTTACGGAAATGGCGGATTTAACGCATAAAATGGAAAACGTTTTAGATGAAATTCGTCATGGGAATATAGTAGTACATGCGAATATTATTGATGTGATTTTTGAGTGCATTGATAATTTAGAGAAAATGGTTGCAGATGTGCAGCAAGGCGGAATGGGTAATATTGATGTAGTCTTAACGAAGCAAAAATTAGAAGCGCTATTGAACGGAAATGTAGAAACTAGTGCGGAGCATGTAGAGCAAGAGTCTATAAGCATAGATGATGCAGTTTCGCATGAAGTGCATATAACCGTTGAACAGCAAGCTATTTTAAAAGCAGTACGTGCCATTATGTGTATTGAAGCACTGCAAAATATAGGTGATATACAAAAAACGGTTCCTAGTATTGAAGAAATCGAAGCAGATGCTTTCGGATTTGAGTTCACAGTATTTATGAATACGGATCGTAGTGTAGAAGAATTGAAACAGGTAGTCCTTCACGTTTCTGAAATTGAAAAAGTAGTAGTGAAACAAGGAGAATCTTTACAGGAAGTAGATTCGAAGTTTGCTACAGAAGAAGTTGTGCAAGTAGAAGAAATGATCCAATCGGATGTAGTTACGCAGGTCGAAGCCCCTATGGAGGCAGCGAAGCAACCAGCAAGTGCTACACCAACGAAAAGCGCTGCAAAAACGAAAAATGCTAAAGGTGAGAATCGTTCCATTCGTGTTCAATTAGAGAAAATCGAACGATTAATGAACATGTTTGAAGAAAGTGTAATTGAACGTGGGCGTATTGATGAATTGGCACAGACGATTCAAAACAAGGAGTTAATTGAGCATTTAAATCGATTAGGTGATATTTCAAAAGATATTCAAAATGTACTATTGAATATGCGTATGGTACCAATAGAAACGGTTTTCAATCGTTTCCCGCGCATGGTACGTATGTTAGCGAAAGATTTAGGAAAAAAAATCGATTTACAAATTACAGGTGAAGACACTGAAGTAGATAAAATTGTAATTGATGAAATTGGTGATCCGCTTGTTCATTTAATTCGTAATGCGATTGATCATGGGGTTGAAACTGTTGAACAACGTCGTGATGCAGGAAAAAATGAGACAGGTACGATTAAATTAGAAGCGTTTCATAGTGGAAATCATGTCGTTATTCAAATTACGGATGACGGAAATGGTATTCATAAAGGAAAAGTATTAGAAAAAGCGATTAAAAATGGCGTTGTAACAGAATCTGAGGCAAATAAATTAACGGATCGTGAAGTGTATGACCTCATTTTCCAACCAGGATTTAGTACAGCTGAAGTAGTATCGGATCTTTCAGGACGTGGCGTTGGATTAGATGTTGTAAAACATACAATTCATAGTCTAGGTGGGCATTTGATTATTGATTCAGAGGAAGGAAAAGGAAGTACATTTAGAATTGAACTTCCGTTAACGTTATCTATTATTCAATCCATGCTTGTTCAAACAAATGACACGCGCTATGCTCTACCTCTTGGTAACATTGTCGAAGCGATTCGAATTAAGAGAGAAGACATCCAATCCGTACAAGGAAAAGACGTGTTAAACTATCGTGATCAAATTATTGAAGTGAAGCATTTAAGTACTGTATTTGGTGAAAAAACAGTAGATGAGGCGTTTGGGTCATATGATAGTCAAATGGTTCCTGTGTTAATTGTTCGTAATACACATCGTAGCTATGGACTTATCGTAAACACAATTATCGGTCAAAGAGAAATAGTCTTAAAGTCATTAGGCGACTTCTTTGCAGATAGTTCGAACTATTTCTCTGGCGCGACGATTCTCGGCGATGGACGAGTGGTCCTCATTTTAAACCCAGAAGGTTTATAATAGGAATGAAGGAAAGCTCCCCACTTGTAAACAATTGGGGAGCTTTTTGTTAACTATGCAAATATAAGAAAATTAATGTATAAATGGAAATAAATACATATTCACGATTAGTGTAGGAAGTTTGCTAAAATAGAATGAGTTAAAGTGTATTCATTTGATAGAAAAACAAAAATGAGGAGGCAGGGAAAATGCCTGAGCAACACACAAAAGGGGATACGAGCACAATTGTGCTAGATAAAGAAATGGAGCTTTTAACGCCTCAAGAATGTGATATTCTTGGCGAAATCGCAAATATATCATTTGGCTCAGCTTCGACAGTATTATCAACAATTTTAAATAGGCAAGTAAGTATAACTGCTCCTCATGTAGAGTTAGTGGATTTATATGATACAAGTGATGTTGAGGTTCCTCATGTTGTATTAAACATTCATTTTACAAAAGGGTTAGATATGGAGAATTTACTTGTCCTTCAGCAAGATGTTGCTTTATCGATTGCTGATTTAATGATGATGGGGACAGGTGAAGTGGAAGAAGGGAAAGAACTTGGCGAATTAGAGCTAAGTGCTGTACAAGAAGCGATGAACCAAATGATGGGATTCGCAGCGACGTCTATGTCGGAATTCTTCCAAGATACAGTAGACATGTCTCCGCCGACAATTAAAGTTGTAAAGCTATCAGAAGAGATGGAGGAAATCTCTGGAATAACTGGAAATAATACGATTGTTAAAGTGTCATTTGACCTTAAAATAGATAATCTAGTAAACTCTAAACTTGTACAAATTGTTCCAGTTGAACATACGAAACAGATGATAAATAAATTACTGCAATTGTCTGGTGAAGAGCAAGAGCCGGCAGAAGTAGTGGAAGCTGAAATTGTAGAAGAACATGTTGAAAAAGAGCAGTTGACACAAGAAGAGAAAGATGTGCTTGGGGAAATTGCGAACATTTCTATCGGTTCAGCCTCAACTGTATTATCAACGCTTTTAAATCAACCGGTTACGATTAGTACACCAAATGTAGAAGCGATTAATGTGCGTCATTATGACGGAGTACCAGTTCCTTTTGTTATTTTAAATGTCGATTTTGTTGAAGGCTTAAAAAATGAGAACGTGTTCGTATTTACGAAAGATGTTGCTTTGACAATGGTAGATTTAATGATGATGGGAACAGGGGAGATCGACCCTGAGAAAGAGCTTAGCGAATTAGAACTGAGCGGTATTAAAGAAATCATGAACCAAATGATGGGGCATGCTGCAACAGCAATGTCAGAAATGTTTAAAGAGAAAATGGACATGACGCCGCCAGACGTTAAATTTGTTACATTAAAAGAAGAGATGGAATATTTGGGAGAAGCAATGGAAGTGGATGAGCTTGTCCAAATAACGTTTAATCTTGAAATCGGCGACTTGCTTCAATCAAAAATGTATCAAATTTTACCAATTTCAGAAGCGAAAGAAATGGTAAGACGACTGCTATATCCAATGGTGGAAGCAGAAGAAGAGATTGTTGAGGAAGAAATAGAAGAAGAGGTTGTAGAACCTGTTGTACAACCGATTGAATTTAAAGAAGTGAAACAAATTGAGCCAGTGTATATGGATACATCCATTCTACAAAATGTAGAAATGAACGTGAAATTTGTATTTGGAAGTACAGTGAAAACAATTCAAGATATATTAAGTTTACAAGAAAATGAAGCCGTTGTTTTAGATGAAGATATTGATGAACCAATTCGAATTTATGTAAATGATGTATTGGTGGCATATGGTGAACTTGTAAATGTAGATGGATTTTTCGGAGTGAAAGTGACGAAATCACTATAAGGCATTGAAATAGGAGTTTGAACAGGCGGATGAAAAACGTAAAGTTTTTTCTAATTTGCTGGCTATGCATATATGTGTGCTTGCTCTTCCCGCTGCAAAGTCAGGCGGAAGAGCAAAATGTGCCAGAGAAAAATATAAATGAAGTGAATGTGCAAGAAGAAAATAAGGAAGTTCAAGAGCAGCCAGAGCAAGTGGAAATGAAGCAAGATAAAGAGGAACAACAAGAAGCGAAAAATGAACAAGAAACCGAAAAAAAGATAGAGACGGATCAAGTGGTTATTACAGTAAATAAGCAAGAATTACAGGTTGGCGAAGAAGTGCAGATTATTGTAGAGCCAAAAGAGAAAAATATTCAAAGTATAAAAGGTATGTTGCAGTTGCCAAAAAACAGCAATCCGTATGAGCAAGAAAGAATGATATCTTTTAACTATGAAGAAGAAACGAAGCGATGGGTTGCTAACTATAAGGTCGGGATTTTTGATTTGCAAGGTGATTGGAACCTGCAGCTCGTTCAAAGTTATAAAGAAAATGAGAAAGAAGAGATCTTAGAAAATGAAGTGAAAGTTCCTCTTATTCGTATAAATAATGAAACACCAACAATAGATAAAGAGTTACCGAAGTTGTATAAAGTTACTGTTGACGAGGCGAAGGATAACGTAATTGAACGAAAACAAGGCGATTCTATACGTGTACGAGTGAAGGCGGCAGACGCAGAATCGGTTGTGAAAGAAGTTCGAGTTATGCTAAAGGGGAAAGACAATAAAGAGATTACAATTTTATTAGATTACAATAAGCATGATATGGAATGGCAAAAAGCATTTGAAATAACGGATGCGTTGCCAATCGGCACATACGAGCTACTTGTAAAGGTAGTGGATGCGGCCGGCAATAAACGGGTTGAGGCAAGTGAGTATATCGTTTCTGTTTTGGAGCAAAAAACAGAAGAGGATAAAAAGGTAGAAGAACGAGAGAATGAAGATAAATTAGAAGAGAAGAAAGAACCTGAGAAGCAGGAAGACTCAAAAGAAGAGGTTCCGCTACAGGAAGAAAAACCACCAGTTGTCCAAATTCCGAAGCAAGACGAGAAAATAAACGATTTTATAAAAGAGCCGCTGAAAGAGAACGAAGATATTACTTACTTTATAAAAGAGCCATTGAAGGATCATAAGGAAGTAAGTGATGGAAAGGCTCAAAAAGAGAAAAAAAGTAGAAATGACAATGGAGTTGTTTCGAAAAAGAAAGAACAAATAGAAGAACCACAAAAGAAAAAGGAAGAAAATAGTGAACAAGGGGTACAAGCTTCTAACGTGTTTGCGATTATGTCGGGGTTATTCGTACTGTTTTTAGTTTTAAAGAGTAATAAAGAATGGGGCTAATTATTTCACCGTAGTGGAGGCGCTTAAATGGAAATTAAACGTACGACAATTGAAAATAAGACGCTACAACCATTAAAACAGCCTGCAGCTATTTCAGAACATGAGATTCAGAAAGAACGAAAACGTAGTAACCTAGTGTTTACTGGGCATTCCAAAATCATTATGAAAAATAATGAAATCGGAATTTTACTTGCTAGCTTAGGTGACGGAAAGATTGTGAAAGAAATGCTTTCTAAAGAGATGGATACAGTGTTACAACTTTTTAAAAAGTTACACGTGTTATCTGGAGAAGGAAAGCAAACCGAAAAAGTATATGAACAAATAATGAGAAGCTTGCAAGGGCTTGTGAAACAGGCGCATATAAAAGAACTGCCTTTGTTAGATGGAACGTATGATTTCGCTGAAGTACAACTATCATTTGGTAGAAAGGTACATATTCCGTTACTAGATGTAAGTGCACTCCTTTCTAACGTGGAGAGTGATTCGTCGGAAGGAAATATAAATTTAATGGTAACGGTTATTACTGCGTATATAACGAAATTATCTAATGAAACCATTTTAATTAGTGTCACGGATCGCACAGCTAAAGAGCGGGATGTAAGTGTATGGAGAGCACTTGCAGAAATGAATATGACACAATTATCACAGGCGTTGAAACAAACGATGCAAGAACATAAATGGTCCATGACGTTTCTGTTTCTCTTTATATGGATTGTTTGTATTATTTTGATTCGAGTTATATAAGAAAATGAATGGAATCCCGCAATTCTTCGTTATGATTTTGGTGAAAAATACAAAAAAACAGGGTGAATTTACCCTGTTTTTTCTATATTTTTTCGTAAAAGAATGTGTCAAAGCGCTGAAGATTGAATCGTTCGGGCGTTAAAATTTGTTCTGTGCTACCAACAAATAGCACCCCGCCTTTTCGTAAAGAACGACTAAACTTTTCGTAAAGCTTAGTTCTTGCTTCTTCTGTGAAGTAAATCATTACGTTACGACAAATAATCAAATCGTAATTTGTATCGAATGACTGCATTAACAGGTCATGTTGTTTGAACGTGACGTTTTGCTTCATGTTTTGATGCAATGAATATATATCATCCTCTTTTGTGAAATGACGCTCTTTCAAATCGCTAGGTAATTCTTTTAAAGAACGTTCCGTATATTGACCACGCTTTGCAGTCTCTAAAATATGAAAATCAAGATCTGTTGCTAGTATTTCATAGCGAAATGGAGATAGATGTTTCGATAAAATTAAAGAGAGTGTATATGGCTCTTCACCGGCAGCGCAAGCGGCACTCCAAACTTTTAATTTTCCGTTATTTTGTTCGAGTAATTTTGGCAGTGCTTTCGATTCTAGTGTTTGCCAACGTTCTTTATTTCTAAAAAACTCTGAAACGTTAATTGTAATATAGTCAATGAAACTTAAAAATAAGCTTTGATCGACACGTAAAGTATTTAAGAAAGTAGTGTAGTTTTCAAAGCCTTTTCTTGAAATAAAAGCATCGATTCTACGGCGCATTCTATCTTGTTTATACGAAGCGATATCCATATTGAATTGTTGTTTAAAACTCGCGATAAAATGATCATAATCTTGTTCAATTATCATATTTACACTGGGCACAATAACGATATTGTGCCGCCCCCTTTACATCATACGAATTTTTTGTTCAAAGCTTTTTTTCATTTGCTTTTCATGTAAACCTGGTAAATCATAAATGACAGCATCAATGCCAGCTTCTTTTGCAATATCAACGGGAATGACAGATGTATGCTTGTCTCCGTTATAAAAACAGAGAACTAAATCGGTATCTTCAATAATTTGTTTAACAAAAAACATATAATCTGATCGGTAAATAGAGTCGGAAGGATGATCAAAAGCAACATACTCGGCTCCGTGTTTTTTTAAATAATCAACGATTTCTTGAAATTCATCTGTTACTGCTTGTAACGGTTGTAACGTGTAAAGGCATAAATTTTGAGCGAGTCTTTCGTTTTCGACGAAAAAACGAAGTACCTCATTTTCAATAGATTTATAACATAATATGTAAATTTTATGTTTGTGAGCATAGTCAGTTAAAAATTTTTTAATTTCTTCTTGATCTAATGCTGTTAATTGATTTGAACCACAAAGAAAAATATTCATAGAATTGTGCCACCTCATGCTAAATTGTAACATATCTTCTATAAAAAATAACTGCAAAATATTAGTGTTCAGAGTATAATTATAAATAACTAGATTTTACGATTAACTTTAGGAAGAAATAAAAAAATAAATAGGTGATATATATGCTGCGTTCTATCTCGCATAATCCAATTTTATCGCATATACCGCCTGCTACTCAAATGCCGAAAGAAGCAAATGTCAGGACAGGACTTGCATTTTCGGATAATTTGCATGCAGATCCGAAAAAAGATAAATTGTTAGAACAAATGGAAGCGTTTGTTGATAATATTGGAGAAATTAAAGAGAAAATTGAAATGGAATTAACACTTGATAACGTAATGGAATACAAAAATACAGTAAAATCATTTTTGAATTTTTACGTTGATAATGTATTGCAATATAAAGATGTCATGTCTCGTCATCCACGTTATGGATATTCACAAAAAATGACGATTGTAAAGCAGGCAGAAATGGGATTGAATGAGTTAGAAGATGTTATGAATTTAATTAATACAAAAACGGGACATTTAGAAATGTTAAATCAAATTGGAGAAATCCACGGTTTAATTGTAAATTTAGTCTTGTAAAAGGGAAGGAAGCTATATGTATATACAATTATATGAAAAGCTCGTTATTATTCAAAAAGCATATGAAAATATTCAAACGCTTGGAGAACAAATATATGAGAATTTAAAACATAAAAATGTAAATGCGGTTCAAAAACTGCAAGTAGAGCAATTGCAGTATATTGATGGTTTGAAAAAGTTATCAAATTCATTTGAAGAAATGGTTGTTCAATTTTGTAAAGAACAGGGAGTGAAATCATTTCGCGTAAGTGCGTTATTTTCGTATTTTTCTCATGAAGAAATTGAAAAAATAGAAAAATTACAAAAAAACTTAACTGAATTAGAAGAGAATGTAAAAATGATTCTTTTGAAAAATCAATATTACTTAAACGTACTATTAAAAACTACAGAAAGTATTGTGGATTCCGTTTCTGAATATAACTTAGAACGAAACAATAATTCGCAAATCTTTATGAACGAACTATTGTAAAGGGGAAGTGAAGCATTATGAGATTATCTGATTATAATACCCCGTTATCGGGCATGTTAGCGGCACAAATGGGATTACAAACGACGAAACAAAACTTGTCTAACATTCATACACCGGGCTATGTGCGTCAAGCAGTGAATTTCGGTTCTGCTGGAGCAAGTAATGGGCATTCACCGGAACAGAGAATAGGATACGGTGTACAAACGTTAGGTGTGGATCGTATTACAGATGAAGTGAAGACGAAACAGTTTAACGATCAAATGTCACAGTTCTCTTACTATGCATATATGAATTCAACTCTGTCACGAGTAGAGTCTATGGTAGGAACGACAGGTAAAAACTCATTATCTAGTTTAATGGACGGATTCTTTAATGCTTTTCGTGAAGTGGCAAAAAATCCAGAGCAATCGAACTATTACGACACATTAATTGCTGAAACGGGGAAGTTTACGAACCAAGTAAATCGACTTGCAAAACAGTTTGAAGAAATTGAAATGCAAACAACAGCAGATATAGAAGCTCACGTAGATGAATTTAATCGACTTGCTAATAATTTAGCAGAAGCGAACAAAAAAATCGGACAAGCTGGTACACAAGTACCGAATCAACTATTAGATGAACGTGATCGTATTATGACAGAAATGTCTAAGTATGCAGAGATAGAAGTATCATATGAATCTACAAACCCTAATATCGCCACCGTTAGAATGAACGGTGTTTTAACAGTAAATGGACAAGACACATATCCACTTCAATTACAGAAGGATAAGGATCCTATGTCGGTACAAATATACGGAACAAATATCCCATTAAATGGTGGGGCGATTCAATCAGCAATTGATACGAAAGCAAAGATTACTAGTTATAAAGATAATCTGAATGGATTTGTAAATTCATTAAAAAAACAAGTGAATACAGTTATGAATAAAGATTTCTTTGTTGGAGAAGGTGCGAAAAAGCTTGAAATAAACCCTGATTTTACAAAAGATATTTCGAAAATGAAAATTTCAGCTGAAACTGCAAACAGACTTGCAGGTATTACGGAGGAAGAGTTTAAACCTGGACTTACATATAAAAAAGCTTTAGATCAACTTTTAGTAGGTGTAGCGTCTGATAAAAGTTCAGTAAATGCGTATAAAAATATTCACGGTGACTTATTAGAAGGTATTCAACAAGAAAAAATGAGCATTGAAGGCGTGAATATGGAAGAGGAAATGGTTAATTTAATGGCCTTCCAAAAATATTTCATAGCGAATTCTAAAGCTATGACAACGATGAATGAAGTGTTTGATAGCCTGTTTTCGATTATTAGATAAAGGAAGGTATTTTTTCCTTTATGTTTGAAGATAGGGCCAACAGAGGGTAGAAGTGGTCAGTGGACCTATCGGTGTGAGAACAGAGGTATGGAACGGTTGCAGGATAAGTTAGCGAGAAGGAGAGCCAGAAATAGTTCTGGTTTCTTCTTCAAATTAATTGAAAATACATAAAGGAGAAGATAAAGATGAGAGTATCTACGTTTCAAAATGCAAACTGGGCAAAGAATCAGCTAATGGATTTGAATGTGCAACAGCAATTTCATCGAAATCAAGTAACTTCAGGGAAGAAAAATCTTCTTATGAGTGAAGACCCACTTGCAGCAAGTAAATCATTTGCGATTCAACATTCATTGGCGAATATTGAACAAATGCAAAAAGATATAGCGGATTCTAGAAATGTACTAAGTCAGACAGAAAATACACTAACAGGAATTGTGAAATCTTTAACGAGAGTGGATCAATTAACAGTGCAAGCGTTAAATGGGACGAATAGTGAAAAAGAATTGAAAGCAATTGGGGCAGAAGTGGATCAACTTTTAAAACAAGTCGTCTATTTAGCGAATACGAAAGAACAAGGCCGCTATCTTTTTGGTGGGAATAGTGCAGAGAAACCGCCATTTGCGGAGGATGGTACATACCAAGGTGGAAATGAAGATGTAATGTGGAAGCTGAATGATGGCTATGAAATTAAAGCATTTCGTAAAGGTGAGGACTTATTGACACCTGCTATTCAAACGTTAGTAAAGATGAAGGATGCTTTGCAAAGTGGTGATCAAACAGCGTTACAACCGTTTTTAGCGGAAAATAAGAAAAATTTAGATGGTGTTATTAATCGTACGACGGAAGTTGGTTCTACGATGAACACTGTAGATACGTTTAAGACCATTTTAAGTGAGCAAAATTTAGCACTTCAAGAAAATCGTAAAGAAATTGAAGATGTTGATTTAGCAGTAGCAATTTCTGACTTAGCTTACATAAATGCGACATATGAAGCGACGCTTAAAGCGATTAGCACGATGAGTAAAACGAGTATTTTAGACTACATGTAATCAATAAGGAGTGAGAAATATGGCAGGAACGTTAACGGGTATTGGCGGTAGACAACAGATTTGGAACCTCGGAAATAACATGATCGATACTTCTAATTTCGTTGAATTAGAAATGAATGCACTGGATATGAGAAAAACGCCGTATACAAATGAAAAAAATAGCCTTTCACAAGATAAACTTTTATATACAAGTTTAAAATCAGAATTTAGTTCTTTCACGCAAACCTTTAAAAACTTAGCGGCTTTTAAAGGGAATGAAAAAAAGGTAACAACATCACAAGACGGTTATATTAATGTAAAAGCTGATGGCGGGGCTATTGCGGGAACTTTTAACATAAAAATTAATCAACTTGCACAGCGTCATCAAATTGCATCTAATGAAATAACGGATATAAACGCGAAGCTTCCAAGAAATGAAACGATAAAACTAGGTGAAAAAGAAATAAAAGTAACAACTGATATGACATATAAAGATTTAATTAATAAAATTAATGATGGAGATTATGGTGTATCAGCATATACACTTGGTAAGAAAATTTTTATGTCCTCTACGAAAGAAGGGGCAGCGAATAATATTAAATTGGAACAAACACCGTCAAATGTGCTTACAGATTTGTTTTATTCGAAAGTGGAAGGTTCTACGGAAGTGAAATTAAACACGATTAATGAAGCGTTAGATGCAATATATAGTATCAATGGTGTCGAAGAACAAAGCGCAAGCAACACAATTGAAACACTTCCTGGTGTTAAGGTTGAGCTTTTAAAAGTAACAGATCCGATAGTTGAAAATAAGTCTAGTGGTGGAGCGGGTTCAGATGTAAAAGCTGCAGATCAAAAAGGACTAGAACTGAAGTTTACAGTAAGTGACTCAAACGTAACAGATGCATCAAATATTATTAAAAAGATGGTTGCGGATTATAATAAGGCTGTTTCTACAGTAGATATTTTTGCTGGAAAAGGCGGTGCTTTCCAAGGGCAAACGATTATGCAAAGTGTACGCCAAGCGATGAATAATGTCGTAACATTTTCTCAAGATGGTAATTATTTATTCTCATTTGGTATTCAATTAAAACAAGATGGAACGATGGAAGTTAATGACGAAGCATTAACGAAAGCGTTAAAAGAGAAGCCAGATGCAGCGAAGCAATTTTTCTTTAGTTCTAACGGTTTAGGAAAAATGATGGAAGAACCACTTGATAAATTATTCGGTGATAAAGGTATAGTTGGAGAACGTGTGAAAAACATTGATTCACGTGTAAGTGATTTAGATAAGAAGATAAAAGACATCGAGTCACAAAATTTACAAAAGCAAGATGAAATCGTGAAAAAGTATCAAAAGCTAGAAAGTACATTAGCGGCGCTAGATAGCCAATTAAAAACAATTAAAGCAATGACAAAACAAAAAAGTGATGATTAATGAAAGTTGAGGAAGTGATCGTATGCAAGCATGGCAACGTTATATGCAAAATGATATTATGACGAGTAATCCGATTAAAAATACAATTTTTATTTATGAAAGATGCATTGTAGAGTTTCGTAATTTAGAAGAGCTTTTACATACTTTTAAACTACAAGAAGGAGATGCACTTCTTGAAAAGTTAGAACGTATTTTTGAAGAATTAAAGCTTCAATTAAATCCTGAAATTACGAAAGATTTATATGATAGTCTTTATGGTTTATATGACTGGATTAGCGTTCAAATTCAAACGATGAAAGTAACACGTGAAGCGAAAGATATTGATGCGATTGTGAAAGTATTACAAGATCTAATAGACGGTTACCGCGGAGCGCTTGAAAATGAACAATGATATTTATCGAGCATTTGTCGGCTGTTTTAATGAAATCGGTGAATTGCAAGTGTCAGATGGAGAGTTTGCTGAGAAGAGTGCGATGTTAAATCGCTGGATGATGACATTGGATGAAGAAACGCGCACGAAAGTTGCGGCAGAAGTAAGCCCATTCATCATTAAGGCAGCACAGCATATTCGAGATAAGCAAAAGATTTTGGAAGAAATGATTATGACAAATGATGGGCGAATGAAAGCAAATTCATTTTACGGTAAATATTAATAATAATGTGCGGGAACGGATTCCTCTTTTTAAAAGGGGGGCCCATTCCTTCATGTGAATAAAGAATTCCGCTGGTTGAGGTTTCATTTTATGGCTGTAAAAAATAGGAGTAATCTAAATAATATAAAAATAGAGTTCAGTTCGTCGTAAATATATTGAAATGTTATATAGATTCCTACGCGTATACAGTTTTTTTTATATTCTTTTTATATTTTTGTATTTTTCTAAAGACAACAATGTAAAAATGGAATAAAATATGTAAGGGTACATAATAGTAAATATTTTAATAAATACATATAAGAAATTAAATAATGAAGTGAAACTTCCATCAGTGGATCATTATGTTCAAAATGATAAGTTAAAAAGGAAGGGTGTGGAGTATGCCAGATTTAGTGAGTGATGTAAGCCATTATATGAATTATTTAGTGACGAAACGAAATACCGTTTCTAGTAATATTGCAAATGCGAATACACCTGGCTATAAAGCACAAGACGTTACATTTGCTGAGCAAATGAATAAGAGTAGTGCATTATATAAGAGCAATGCTGCGGATTTAAAAAGCAATCCAGATTTATATCAAACGAATGAAATGCACTTACCGACAGTAAATACGAAAAATACGTATGCAAAGATTCAAACGAAATCAATGCAAACAAATAAAGATGGAAATAGTGTGGATGTAACGACAGAAATGCTAGATTTAATGAAAGCAAACCAATTATATGGTATTTCAATTAACGCGATTAATACACAATACGCAATTAACCAAGCAGCGCGTGGACGTTAATAGTAGAAGGAGAGACAACGATGTTTCAGGCAATTAATGCAAGTGGATCAGGGCTAACGACAGCGAGAAAGTGGATGGAAGTTACTTCAAATAATATTGTAAATGCAAATACAACGGCAGCTCCGGGGGCAGATTTGTATGAGCGCCGTAGTGTAGTGCTTGAATCAAATAATAGTTTTGCGAATATGTTAGACGGGACACCTACTAACGGAGTGAAAATAAAAAGTATTGAAGCAGACAAAACTGAAAACTTAGTGTATGATCCGACGCATCCGCATGCAAATGAAGAAGGATATGTACGTTATCCGAATGTAGATGTGACTGCTGAAATGACGAATGTAATGGTTGCTCAAAAAATGTACGAAGCAAATACAAGTGTATTAAATGCGAATAAAAAAATGCTTGATAAAGATTTAGAAATCGGCCGAGGATAAAGGGGGAATATGGGAAGATGAAAATCCAACCAATGTTACATACACAGCCATTTGGCGCGATTCAGTCAATTGGTGCACCGAAAACTTCAGAAACACCTGTAGTCGAGGGGAAGAAGTTTATTGATTTATTGGAAGATATGAATCAAACACAAAACAATGCGCAAACAGCAGTATATGATTTATTAACAAAAGGGGTAGGAGAAACACATGACGTTTTAATTCAGCAAAAGAAAGCTGAGTCTCAAATGAAAACGGCTGCTCTTGTACGTGATAATCTTATTGAAAATTATAAGTCACTAATTAATATGCAAATTTAGGAAAATGGACGGGTGTGTTTAAATGGAAAAGTTAAAAAATGTTTTCCAATCGTTAAAGACGTGGCATAAGTTAGTCATTGGTGCTGCGCTTTTAGCAATTGTAACAGGAGCACTTTTATACTTCACCTTGCCAGATAAATATGTTGTTGTATATCAAAATTTAAATGATGCAGACAAGCAAGAGATTACAGCAGAATTATCGAAGCTAGGTGTCGATTACCAATTAGCAGCCGATGGTTCGATTCGTGTGCAAAAGAATGATGCTCCATGGGTTCGAAAAGAAATGAATGGAATGGGCTTACCGTTTAATTCAAAAAGCGGTGAGGAAATTTTATTAGAAAGCTCGCTCGGTTCAAGTGAGCAAGATAAAAAAATGAAGCAAATTGTCGGTACGAAAAAGCAATTAGAGCAAGATATTGTAAGAAACTTTGCGGCGATAGAAACGGCAAATGTTCAAATTACATTACCTGAAAAAGAGACAATTTTTGATGAAGAAAAAGCAAAGGGGACAGCGGCGATTACGGTTGGTGTGAAACGTGGTCAACTATTAACGGCTGATCAAGTTGCGGGTGTACAGCAAATGATTAGTGCGGCAGTTCCTGGTGTAAAAGCCGAAGAAGTGAGTGTTATAGATAGCAAAAAAGGTGTTATCTCAAAAGGGGCAGATGAAGCGCATTCTAGTAGTTCTTCTTCTTATGAGAAAGAAGTAGAGATGCAACACCAAATTGAAGGTAAATTAAAGCAAGATATCGATGCAACGTTAATGACGATGTTTAAGCCGAATGAATATAAAGTGAATACGAAAGTATCTGTGAACTACGACGAAGTTACACGTCAGTCTGAAAAATATGGTGATAAAGGTGTACTTCGTAGTAAACAAGAGCAAGAGGAAAGCTCTACTGCGCAAGAAGGAGCAGATACGAAGCAAGGTGCTGGCATTACGGCAAACGGCGAAGTGCCAAACTACGGTACGAACAATAATCAAAATGGAAAAATCGTCTACGATAATAAAAATGGTAACAAAATCGAAAACTATGAAATAGATAAAACAGTTGAAACGATTAAGAAACATCCAGAATTAACGAAAACAAATGTTGTTGTATGGGTAGATAATGATACGTTAGTAAAACGAAGAATTGATATGACAACTTTCAAAGAAGCAATTGGTACAGCAGCTGGACTTCAAGCTGATCCAAATGGAAACTTTACAAATGGTCAAGTTAATGTGGTAACAGTTCAGTTTGATCAACCGAAAGAAGAGAAGAAGAAAGAGCCAGAAGCAAGTGGTATGAACTGGTGGTTAATCGGTGGAATTATAGGAGGCGTGTTAGCGCTCGTTGGTCTATTATGGTTCTTCTTAGCAAGACGTAAGAGAAAGAAAGAAGAAGAGGAATATGAAGAATACTTAGCAGAAGAGGAAGTTGCTGCAAGTAGTGAAAGTATTATGGAAATTCCTGAAGAGAAAATAGTACCAGAGCCAAAAGCAAGACCTGAACCAGAAGAACCGAAAGAACCGACGTTAGATGAACAAGTACAGGATGCTACGAAGGAACATGTAGAAGGTACTGCAAAAGTAATTAAAAAATGGTTAAACGGACAGTAAGGGAGGAACAACGATGTTAGATGAAATCTCCTCCAAAGAAAAAGCTGCCATCCTCATTCGTACATTAAATGAAGAGGTGGCAGCGAAAGTCATTGAATATATGACGGCCGAGGAAAAAGAAGTGTTACTTCGTGAAATCGCGAAGTTTCGTGTATATAAACCAGAAACGTTAGAGAATGTACTAGGGGAGTTCTTATATGAACTTAATGTAAAAGAATTGAACTTAGTCACTCCGGATAAAGAGTACATTCGTCGCATATTTAAAAATATGCCAGAAGATGAGCTGGAAAAATTATTGGAAGACCTTTGGTATAACAAAGATAATCCATTTGAATTCTTAAACTCACTTACAGATTTAGAGCCACTTCTTACAGTGCTTAATGATGAATCACCACAAACAATTGCCATTATCGCTTCTTATATTAAACCGCAGCTTGCTTCGCAGTTAATTGAGAGATTGCCAGATCATAAGCGAGTAGAAACGGTAATGGGTATTGCGAAACTAGAGCAGGTTGACGGTGAGTTAATTAATCAAATTGGGGAGTTATTAAAAGCGAAATTAAATAATATGGCATTTAGTGCAATCAATAAAACAGATGGTTTAAAAACAATCGTGAACATTTTAAATAACGTTTCACGAGGCGTTGAAAAAACAGTCTTTCAAAAGCTGGATGAAGTTGATTATGAGTTATCTGAGAAAATTAAAGAAAATATGTTTGTCTTTGAAGACTTACTTGGTCTTGAAGATCTTGCGCTTCGCCGTGTATTAGAGGAAATTACAGATAACGGTGTCATTGCGAAAGCACTTAAAATTGCAAAAGAAGAAATTAAAGAGAAACTATTTACATGTATGTCTTCAAACCGTAAAGAGATGATTCTAGAAGAATTAGATGGCTTAGGACCGCTTAAGATGACGGATGCTGAGAAAGCACAGCAAACAATTACAGGTACAGTGAAAAAGCTAGAGAAAGAAGGAAGAATTATCGTTCAAAGAGGTGAAGATGATGTCCTTATTTAAAAACAGAATTCCGAAGAATTCTGTTTCTTTTTCTGAAGAAACGTATGAATTACAATTTCCAAAACCAATACCAGTTCACATAGAAGAAATACAGGTGGATCATGAAGAGCTTCTTGCCCAGCAACAATCATTACATGTTGAACTAAGTCAACTAAGGCAAGAACAGCAAATGTTAGAACGAGAGCGTCAGCAGTTATTGCAGGATCAAGAGCAATTTCAAATGCATGTTCAGCAGCAGATGAAAGAGATAGAATCGGCACATATACAGTTTCAAAAAGATCAACAAGAAACAGCATACGAATGGACGGAATTGTTATGGGATCAATCTTTTCAACTAGCAGAAAAAATTGTGAATCAAGCAGTAGATGCTAGATTACTTGATGTGTTACCTATATTAACGGGCATCGTTCAAACATTGCCTACTTCTTTTGAAAAATTAGTCATTACCGTACATCCAGAAACATTTGAACGTATTCAAGAAGAGAAGGAAAATACGAAAGAGTATTGGTTACTACAATTAGTAGAATGGAAATATGATTTTTCCTTACAGTTCGGTGAATTTGTTCTAGAAGAAGAGAAAGAGTTCTTTGAATTTAAATTTGCACCTATATTTGCGAATCTTCGCCAGAAATGGGAAGAAGAGAAGTTGTTTGAGGAGCAAAATGTATGAATCGACTGTTAATGAATGAAAACCAAAAATGGAATACGTTTATTGAAACGCCGTTTTATACGAAAGTTGGTAAAGTTCATAGTGTGCAAGAACAGTTTTTCGTAGCAAAAGGGCCAAAGGCGAAAATTGGAGATGTTTGTCTCGTTGGAGAACATAGCGTTTTATGTGAAGTAATTGCGATTGAAAAAGAAAACAATATGTTACTCCCATTTGAACA
The DNA here is from genome assembly GCF_007558965.1 of Bacillus sp. HY001. NCBI lineage: Bacteria > Bacillati > Bacillota > Bacilli > Caryophanales > Bacillaceae > Bacillus > Bacillus sp. HY001. The sequence goes on from NZ_VLTE01000031.1 coordinate 121,540, forward strand.
GACAGAGAAAGTATGTTACGGAGATTCCGTTACATTAATTGCTGAAGATGTTGTTATTCCTCGTGGTAATCATTTACTCGGAAAAGTGTTAAGTGCAAATGGCGAAGTGTTAAATGAGAACGTTGAAAATATTCCATTGCAAAAAATAAAGTTAGATGCTCCCCCTATTCATGCATTTGAACGGGAAGAGATTACCGATGTATTTGAAACCGGAATTAAATCCATTGATTCTATGCTAACAATTGGCATCGGTCAAAAGATTGGTATTTTCGCTGGATCAGGTGTTGGTAAATCTACTTTACTCGGAATGATTGCCAAAAATGCAAAAGCTGATATAAACGTTATTAGTTTAGTAGGAGAGCGTGGCCGAGAAGTAAAAGACTTTATTCGAAAAGAATTAGGTGAGGAAGGCATGAAAAAAAGCGTCGTTGTCGTAGCGACTTCAGATGAAAGTCACCTTATGCAACTTCGCGCAGCTAAGCTTGCAACATCCATCGCTGAATACTTCCGAGACCAAGGCAATAACGTATTACTTATGATGGACTCTGTTACTCGTTTTGCTGATGCGCGTAGAAGTGTTGATATTGCCGTTAAAGAGTTACCGATTGGTGGTAAAACACTTTTAATGGAAAGTTATATGAAGAAGCTGTTAGAGCGATCCGGGAAAACGCAAAAGGGGTCTATAACAGGTATTTATACTGTACTCGTTGATGGAGACGATTTAAACGGTCCTGTACCAGATTTAGCACGTGGTATTTTAGATGGACATATTGTATTAAAACGTGAGCTTGCAACACTCAGTCATTATCCTGCTATTTCAGTGCTAGATTCAGTAAGTAGGATTATGGAAGAAATCGTTTCGCCAACCCATTGGCAACTGGCAAATGAAATAAGAAAAATTTTATCTATTTATAAAGAAAATGAATTATATTTTAAATTAGGAACGATTCAAGAAAATGAAGAAAATGCTTATGTTTTTGAATGTAAAAATAAAGTAGAAGGTATAAATTCATTTTTAAAACAAGGTCGATCAGATCGTTTCCAATTTGATGATATTGTTCAAGCAGTGCACCACATTGTATAAGACCTCGCGCCCTGCAGGTCTTATTTTTTTGTTTTTTAATATTTCACAGATTTTTTTGTAAAAAAACTATATAATAGAAAAAGAGAGCGTTATAATAGGAAGGGGCTATGAAAACAGGTGGATAAGCAGCAGTACGACACGATAAAATTGCAAATAAATCAAGAAAAAGAACAGATTTTGAAAGAAGTGTATGAATTAACAGCTGAAAAAAGAAAAATAGAACAAAAAAAAGAATATGATTTATATGTTGTGAAATCGCGTAGTAAAGTCGTACAAACTGGGCAACGTATTATGGCTGGTATGCTATCCTCACATACGTTTTCACCTGAAAGAATAGAAGAATGGAATCGAAAAATTAAAAAAACAGAGGATTTTATTCGAAAAAATGAAAGCCTTTTAGAACAAGTAAAAGAAAAAGAACGTGTCATTGATGAGATGTATCAAGAAGATTGTAGAAAGCTTGCAAAAGTACGAGAAAAGCAGGAAGAAAAAATACTTCTTGATTTGAAAATGTGTATGAATGGATGAGGTGAATGTAGTGATACAGTCTGTATTACCGGTGCAACAAAGTTTACCTCCGCAAAACGAAAAAGGGCTAGAAGTACAATCAAAAAGTGATGATTCTTCATTTGATCGTGCGATGAGAATGGAAAATGAGAACCAGCCGAAAACGGAGAAACCGAAACGAGAAGAAGCACCAGAAATAGAGAAGAAAGAATATATTCTCACAAAAGAAACTGTAACGAAAGAAAAGCCTACTGTAACGAAAGAGGAAAAAGAAGAAACTAAACAGTTATTGTTAGCTGTATCTGAGCAAATGGTTGCAATTGAGCAATTACGTGTGCAGCCAGAATTGTTATATCAATACATACAAAAAATACAAGAGCTATATAAAGAATATGGAAATATAAAACTTAACGAATTACCCGCAGGTGAATTACAACAATTACAAGAACTCCTTTCCAATATGAATATCAAAAATGCTATATGTTTAGAAGATACAATGCAAATGGTGTTAGATAAAGTGACGATGCCGGAGCAAACGATGCAAGTATTGAAAGTTGTAGAAACAGAGACTTGTAATATTGCAAAGAAACAAGAAGAACCGAAAAACGTGGAAATTCTAAAAAATGAAAATGATGAAGAGATAGTAAAGAGAGCTCTAGATTTAGAAAAAATTTCAGCAAAGGATTCGGCTAAAGGCTCTGTAAAAGTTCAAGAAAAAGAATTAGTTCAAAACGAAGAAACAGTTATAGTGAATGACTCAGAGATGCATGGAGCTGAATTATTTCAAAAAACAGTGGGCAGTGACCCAATAGTAAAACAAAACGGAACGACTGAGAAAGTGACATTGCCTGACTTAGGGAAGAAAATGGAAGCGCAAGTAGAAGCACTGCAAAAATTTGTAGTGAAACAAGAGCGTGTTTTATTCCAGCTCAATCCAGAAAAACTTGGTACATTAACTGTGTTTATGAAAAAACATGGAGATCAAATTGATGTTCATGTAGAAATGGAAAAACACGATGCGAAAAAACGTGTGGAAATCATTTTTGATGAATTGAGACTGAAGTTAAAGGAAAAAGAAATCAATATTCAAATTAGCTATTCAGATAAAGATGAAAATCGTAAAGAACAGCGAGAACAAGAGCAAAGGCAAAAACAGCAATTAGCAAGTACGAAACATGAGAAACAAGAATCAAAAGAATTTGCGGGATTATTGGAGGAATAAAGCGTGCCAACAGTTGGATTAAATACAACGAGTACAAATCATATTCCGTTGCAAGCAGGAGCACAGAATAATAATACGTCTAGTAACGGTGTACAATCGCCAGTTCAAAAAGCGAATGGGGTATCAACGGGTACTCAAAACACACCTGGTATTATGAATAAAGATGATTTTTTAAAGCTTTTTTTAGCTAGTTTTCAACAGCAGGATCCGTTTAATGCCATGGATACGAATCAAATGATGAATCAAACAGCTCAACTGTCCCTTATGGAACAAGTACAGAATATGACGAAAGCCGTTGATAAGCTTCAAGCAACGATGTATTCGACAGCTCTTGATGGAGGGATGAAGTTTTTAGGAAAGTACGTTAAAGGTGTTAATGACAAGGGAGAAAAAGTAATTGGTCAAGTGGAAACAGTGCGACTTGCTGAAAATAATGATGTCCAACTTATTATTGGTAACCAAGTTGTCTCAACCCGCTTTGTAGAAAGAGTTTCAGATAAACCGATAACAGAAACAAATCCAGAAGATGAGAAAAAAGAAAATACAGAAACGGTTGGAGAAACTGAAGAAGTTAAAGAAAATAAATAAGGAGTGTACATAAGTTATGATTAAAGCGTTATATACAAGTATTACAGGAATGAATGCAACACAAAATGCATTAAGTGTTACTTCAAACAATATTGCGAATGCGCAAACAGCAGGATATAAGAAGCAAAAAGCCATTTTTGATGATTTACTATATAATAATACGGTTGGTTCACGTGGTGATGCTTCTTATGCCGGTACGAATCCAAAGAGTGTTGGTAATGGTTTGAAATTTAGCGGTACATCTACAGACTTTAGTGATGGTTCTATTACTTTAACTGGCGAGAAGATGGAAACAGCAATAGAGGGAAATGGTTTATTTATAGTTGGGGACCGTAACGGAGGAAACGTAGAGTATACAAGAAAAGGTTCTTTCGGTGCATCTGCTGACAATTTTATAACGGCTACAGGTGGAAAATACGTATTAGGATATGGTGTCAAACCAGGTACACAAGAAATAGATTTTTCATCGCAACCGAGTGCAATAAAACTTCCTGTTGGTTCGGCAGTAGGAGGAAGTGTAACTGATAAGGCAACACTAGCTGGGAACTTATCTAGAAATCAAACAAATCTATCTACAGATTTTACAATTTATGATGATGAAGGAAATTCAATCACATTACGTTTAGATATTAAACAGGTTACAAGAAAAGAGCCTGTTGGAGATGGTAATGGCGATGGAGATGGCGAAAAGACTGTTGATGTACCTGTTCCAGGAGAATATACATATACATTTTCTATGAGAAATGATTCTCAAAATGAAAAAGAATTTAAGCCTGTTAATGGGGAAGACGGTACACCTTTAACGAAAAATATTAAATTTGATAAAACTGGTAAATTAGAAAAACTGGACGAAGATGTGCAACGTCATCCTAATACAGGAGAGGTTACACAAGGTGGGACTATAAAGATTCCATTTGCTAGTAAAGAACTAGAGTTGAATTTAGGTGGTTTAACAAATTATCCAACTGGAAAAACACTTACAGCAACAAGTGTAGCAGGACGTCCGGCAGCAATTGCAAATGATTATTCTATTTCTGATGGTGGTTTCGTTATGATGAGGTATTCAGATGGTAGTATGAAAGTTGTAGGACAAGTAGCAATGGCTACATTCCCAAACACAGGTGGATTAATGAAATCAGGAAATGGTAATTACATTGCAACGCCATCGTCAGGTATTCCAGCAATTGGAGTTGCAGGTGAGAATGGTGCTGGTAACATACGTGGTGGAGCGAAGGAAAGTTCAAACGTAGATTTATCTGTAGAATTCGTTGACTTAATGTTATATCAACGCGGATTCCAAGGAAATGCGAAAGTAATTAAAGTGTCAGATGAAGTATTAAATGAAGTTGTAAACTTAATTCGATAATATATAATATAGAAAAATTGTAATGTAGTAGAAAGGGTTTTTTATTCGTATGACAAGACAAGAACGAATTTTACAATTGCCTTTTTTCGAAAATAAACGTGAACTTGCCGAGCAATTGTTAAAAATGGAACGAGAAGAGCATGTATATTTACCAGATCAATTTGAAATTAAGCAAGTGCCTCCCTATTCATTTGGTGAAAAACAAGCAATCATTGGCCGTATTCACGAATTTTATTTCGTAAGTGTTGGTAGCAGTAGCGTTTGGAAGTACCAACTGTTTAAAGATGAGATGAAGTGTCGTGAGTTTTTTGTTACGTTGCCGGATATTGCGGATCAGCAGATAGCGTTTTGGTTCAATAACATCGAGTTATTGAAAGGATCTTAAAAAGATTTTAAAAGATCTTAAAGCCTTTTTTTAGGTTTTGAGAGTGGACCTGGCGGTGTTTGGTAGCGGTCAGAGCCTAATAGAGTCTCGACCGGTGTGTAAGACCAGAGATATGGAGAGTTGCTAGGTTAGTTGAAAAAGAGGTAAGGTAAGCGAAGTGTAGTGTAGTGGCGCTTAGTACTTAATAGATTCTTGACTGGTATGGAAGGCCGGAGATGTCGAGTGATTCTAAAGCGGTTGACGATAGGATTTATCCTAGTCTAGCAGCAGTGGTATAAAATACGTTTAAGTTATATACAATTAGACTGAATTTCTATAAAAGGAGAGGTGAGGAGGATGGCGCAGAATAAGTATCGCGTTACATTCATTTCGCCGAGTGAGGTTGAGCAGCGGACTGTAATGGCGGCGAGTAGTTTGCCGGATTTAATTCGTAAAGTAGAGAGTATTATTGCAGATTCGAACGGTTATTTTGTAAATGATAAAAAAAATAATTGCTATTTTAAAGTGATTAAAGAAAATGTTACTTTTATTCAATATGAGTTACTATTTTCGGATAAAGAAATTCATATTGAAAAATTAAAACATATAGCACCGGCAGTATTAAAACGATTATTTGAAAAAATAAATGATCCGGAACTGTATGCACTTGCGCTACTTGATGTTGATATAGCAACAAAAGAATATGTGCTAGAACAAATGAACACAGAGTTAAGAATAAGAGTAGAAACGGAGCTTTCGAAAAAATGGGAAGCTATGCCGACAGAAATTGTAGGAGCCCAAGAAGTGTTATTAGAGGCACTCGCTTCGTTTATACAAGAATAATTACTTTTTTAAATAAAGAAATGAATCGATCGACTATCTATATTTTTCATATAGATAGTTGACTTTTTCGTTTTAATAAAGCTTAATAATTAGATATACGGAAATAATGAAAGGGGAGCGACACCTTTATGTCACAAGCACAAAGTATTTTATTAGAAAGCGGAACAAATGAATTAGAGATTGTTACATATACTGTTGGTGAAAACCTATTTAGTATTAACGTAATGAAAGTACGCGAAATCATTAATCCATTCCCTGTTACAACTGTGCCAGAATCTCATCATGCAGTTGAAGGTGTTGTTCAAGTACGCGGTGAAATTTTACCTGTTATTAACTTAGCGACAGCTCTTAATTTAAAATCGACAAAGCCACTTGATCAAACGAAATTTATCATTTCGGAATTAAACCAAATGAAAGTTATTTTCCGTGTGGATGAAGTGCATCGTATTCAACGAATTTCATGGGAACAAATTGATGAACCAGCTTCATTGTCTATGGGACTAGAAGAAACGACATCTGGTATTGTAAAACTAGATGGAAAAATCATCTTACTATTAGATTATGAAAAGATTGTTTGCGAAATTAGCAATACTGGTTATGACAATAAATCACTTGCAGGATTAGAGCAAAAAACAGATCGTGCTGAAAAAGTTATTTATATTGCGGAAGATTCAGCGATGCTTCGTCAAATATTAGAAGAAACATTATCATCAGCTGGATATACGAAAATGAATTTCTTTAGCAATGGTGCAGAAGCGTTAGCGCAAATTGAAAAGCTAGCGAAAGAGCAAGGGGAAAAAATGTTTGAACATATTCACTTGCTCATTACGGATATTGAAATGCCGAAAATGGATGGACACCATTTAACGAAAGTAATTAAAGATGGTGAAGTAACGAATCGTTTACCAATTGTTATTTTCTCTTCATTAATTACAAATGAATTATTCCATAAAGGCGAAGCTGTGGGGGCGAATGCTCAAGTAAGTAAGCCAGATATTCAAGAGTTAATCGGCTTAGTAGATAAGTTAGTGTTGTAAAAGAGTGTTAAAAGCACTTTTTTTGCTTGAATAGAAGCTCTAGCTATGTGTGGTGGCGGTTAGTGCCTAATAGAGGCCTATGCCATGTTAAGACCAGAGATATGGAATGGTTTTAGGTACAGAGGAAAAGTGAGCGACCAAGAGGGTTTTTTAAAAGCTGATATATCATGTTTTTCTATTTATTAGGAATAGAGAAACTAGCATGTGTGGAGCGGTCAGTGCCTAATGGAGCGCCGTACCATGTGAGACCAGAGATATGGAGTGGTTTTAGGTAAATAGAAGAAGTAAGGATTTGCAGATTCTATTTACAACTCTATTCTTTTAGTGGAGAGAAGGGAACTAGCCATGTGTAGTATTGGTTAGTTCCTTTTTAATATTTTATACTCTGTATAGGTGGAAAGATGGAACGTTTTTGGAGTGTTTGAGGTTGTATGTATGAAAAATCTTTATTTGAAGATTTTTGATTTAAAAATATAAAAACGTATCTTTGGATTATTTTAGTAATATTTCGTGGTAAGATAAACTTTTTCGGTGAAAATATATTCAAAATACCATATAATATAATTAAATGTGATTAATATGCAATTATACATATTAATTGAAAAATCCTTTTTTCTATTTCTATACTTTCTATACATTTTTGTATGTTTATTATTTGACAGACAATTTCGAAATGTTATAATATGGATATGTAAAATTTGCTATTTTCTGAAAAGGCATGGGAGTCAGATGAGAATTGCGAAAGGATGAGGGGGAGTGGCACAGATTATGTATCACCACACAGCAATTAATGTATTAAGTCTCTTACAAAACATGTCAAATAATAAAATGAACGATATGCAACTAGAAGCGGAATTAAAAAAAATAGAAAAACAATTCCAAGTAAAGTATGAAGAACTAGTTGATTTACATAATAGAATGGTATTATTTCAAATAGATGTAGAAAAAAATGGCGGGATGCGAGCGTATGAAAAATCAGCGATTACATGGCTGAAGTCTGAACTAGAGTTACTGTATGAAGTGTATCAATTTTGCCAACGTCACGGTTTAAACATTATTAATATTTCAAAATACGTTAGTAAAAATGAACTAAATCTTTTCCCAAAAACAGAAAGTCAATTACAAAATACGTATTACAAATTAAAAAAATGTGAAATACCATTTGAAAATGTTGAAAAACAAAAACCAGGACGAAAGCGAAAATATACGCCTGTAAAAGAACCAATTGTTGAGATGAAAACAGAAAACAAGAATGAATTAAGAAAAGAAGTTGAAAATACAGAGAATGAAAAAAGCCTCGTAACAGTTATATCTGGTATCGTTGATAACTTTGAAACAATTAGTCAATGTAGTGAAAGAAAAGAAGATGAACTACATCAGTTTATGGAAGGTATTTATAAGCTTTCTAGCATGGCCGCAGGGCATTTCAAAGAAGAGTCGAATAGAAGTAGTCTAGAAAGTGAATTACGAACGCTACAATTGGAAAATGAAAGGTTAAAACGAGAAAAAGAAGAACTTGTGCAAGATGTGAAAGACATGACGCAACATTTAACTAATTTTATTAAAAGTTCGGATGTCAATCAAATTCGTAAATTACCAACCTTCGTACAAGAATGCAAACTAGAATTACATAAACTAGGAGTATATAACGCACAAGATGGAAAAATGAAAATAAGGATCGACCGTAGAGGACAAGTTATGACGATAGCACCATAGAAGTATTGGGTACAAAATAAAAGGGAAGTACATAGTTTATATGTATTTCCCTTTTGTTTTGTGTGGGAATGTTTGAAGGAGAAAATAGTAATTAGAATTGTGATAAGTTGGGGGGATTTGATTAGCTCTCGTATAGAACCGAGTTATAATAGCCACATTTGCCGGATTATTTGCAGTATCATTTGATTTCTTACTTTATTCAAAATAATCCATAGTATTGATCATGCTCAATACTATACAACGACTGCCTAGCCTTCATACTTTAAACATTCGTACCAATATGCATAATAGCCACCCTTATAGGTTAATAGATTGATATTTTAAAGCTAATAAAAGGCTATGGAAGGATAGAAAGTCTTATGCTTATTGTATCTTTTTGTTTTAAAACAAGGGAATAGAACTAAAATAAGCCCTGACCGCTTTAAAATATGGCTAGAGCTTCTATTCAAGCAAAAAAGAAAGCGTTTAATCTATCTATATAGAAAAAATAAACCTCTCCGCTTGCGGAGAGGTTTATTAATCTCAAATGGCTTATTGTAATAATTTAGAAACCATTTGTGGAGTTTGGTTGGCTTGAGAAAGCATGCTGATTCCAGCTTCGTTCAAGATTTTGAACTTAGTCATTTCAGACATTTCTTTCGCCATGTCAGCGTCTTCGATTTGAGAAGCAGCTGAAGCCATGCTAGCAGATTGACTCTTAAGGTTGTTTACGTTAAAGTCAAGACGGTTTAATGTAGCACCTAGAGTTGCACGGTTAGAAGCAATTGTTTCTAAAGCAGCATCAATTGATTTAATTGCAGTATTTGCAGTTACATTAGCTGTGACACCTGCTGTAGGAACATTAGGTGTGAATGCAGCCTCAATTGCATTTGCGTTTGCAAAGCTTTTGTCTTTTGAGTAGGCGATAATTGCATCATTAACGGCTTTTACATTAGCATCACTCATAAAGTCTTTAACTTTATCAAAAGCTGTTGTGAAACTATCAACAGCTGATTGGATCTCTTCTGCTGTACTATCTGTATCTAATGCTTGTAAAGTAGCTGCGTGTGTTGTTGCTGGCGTTAAATCACCAGCAGATAAAGTTTTTGTTTTCGTACCGTCGATTTTTAATTCAGAAATATTTAATGAAGTTGTAGACACACTTCCAAGTTCGATTTCAATTTGTTTACTTGCTTTATCTGAATCAAGAGTTTGAATAGAGATAGTTGGATTAGAACCATCTAATAAATTTTTGTCATTAAATTGTGTGTTCTCAGCGATATAATTAATTTGTTCCTTTAATGCGTCAAATTCTTTGTTTAGAGCCTTTTGGTTGTCTAAAGTATTTGTACCATTGGCAGATTGGTTTGCAAGGTCACGCATACGAAGTAAAATGTTAGATACTGAGTTCATTGCTGAATCAGCTGTACGGATTAATGACATACCATCTTGTGTATTGTTAGCTGCAACACCTAATCCGCTTTCACGTGCACGCATACGAGTTGCGATTGCAAGACCTGCTGCATCGTCAGAAGCGTTGTTGATACGTTTACCGCTTGATAAACGGTCCATAGCGTTACTCATTTTAGCTTGGTTTTGACGCATGTATTCTTGCGTACGCATGCTATTAATGTTTGTATTAATTCTCATGTAAAGAACCCCCATTTTTTTATATTGACTTTTCTGCAAATTGAAAAACGGTAATATGCGAAAAAATCGATTTCGAATTTATTTTAAGCCTTGCTATATCAAGTGTCAACTGAAAATTTGAATTAATAAATATAAAAAAATAACAGTTTAACAATTTAGTCGTTTTTTTATTACAATATAATTGCAAAGGATTATTGCAAACTTTACGAAAAAACTCTAATATTAGATTATCTTTGTTTACCGAAAAGGTGATATTATGGTAGTTGGAAATATAGTAAAAGAAGTACTTGCATATAAAAAAGGACAGTTTCAGCAAAAATTAAGTAGTCCGCAGGCTTTTGTTAGTAGTAGGTTTCAGGAGAAGCTGCAAAGCGATCCTATGAAGGAGACGAAAGCTACTACGCAGCCGGCAAAAGTAGAAGATATGAGTCAGCCGGTACAATCTACGAAAATAGAAGCGGTTGTAAATAAACCGGTAGAATCTATTCATAAAGTAGAGGAAGTAAGTAAGCCGGAGGAAAAGCCTGAAACGAAGAAAGTTGATGAAGTGCAAGTTGCACAAAAAGAGTTTGAACGACGTTTCCCGGAAACGAAAAATGAGGCTGTTGATACGTGGGGATTAACGAAGAAGTATAATATTCAAAAAATACGTTCTTCAAATGAAGGGAAGTATGAGGATATTATTGATCGCGTGAGCCGTTCATATGGAATTCCGAAAACGTTAATTCAAAAAATGATTGAAGTAGAGTCTAATTTCAATCCGAAAACGGTGTCACATGCAGGAGCGATGGGACTTATGCAGCTTATGCCAGCGAATGTGAAAGAGATGGGTATAAAAAATCCATTTTCACCAGCTGAAAGTATTGAAGGTGGCGTGAAAGAGTTAAGCGGTTATTTAAAGAAAAATAACGGTGATTTAGTATTAGCGCTTGCTTCTTATAATGCTGGTCCTGGTAATGTGAGAAAGTACGGAGGCGTACCTCCATTTAAAGAAACGCAAGGATATATTAAAAAAATATTAAATATCGACGTTTCAAAATAAGAGATTTCATTATATAGAGAGAACATGAAATTTTCGTGAACATGATATGGGAGTTGGCTAGATTTGAAATTACAAGATGATATTCCGTTAACAATTTATTTTGAAATCGGAAATACGAAAAAGAAGATTGAAGATCTGCTTCATATTACGAAAGGTACATTGTATCGTCTTGAAAATTCAACGAAAAATACGGTGCGTCTTATGCTTGAGAATGAAGAGATTGGAACCGGAAAGATTTTGACGAAGAATGGCAAGATGTATGTTGAAATCGTTGAATTGAAAAGGTAGGGAAGGGGATTTTCATGAGTGGCGATAAATTAAGCCAAGAGCAAATTGATGCCCTGCTGAAGGCGGTAAATGAAGGCGAGGAAATGCCAGCTTTCGCACAAGAAGCAGGGAAGCAAGATAAATTTCAAGAGTATGATTTTAATAGACCGGAGAAGTTCGGTGTTGAACATTTACGTAGTTTGCAAGCGATTGCGTCTACGTTTGGTAAACAGACGTCACAGACGTTATCTGCGCGTATGCGTATTCCGATTGAGTTAGATCCTTCGACAGTGGAGCAAGTTCCATTTACGAGTGAGTATGTGGAGAAAATGCCGAAAGATTATTATTTATATTGCGTCATTGATCTCGGACTTCCAGAGCTTGGAGAAATTGTTATTGAGATTGATTTAGCATTTGTTATTTACATTCATGAGTGTTGGCTTGGCGGAGATAGTAAACGTAATTTTACGATGCGTAGACCGTTAACTGCATTCGAGTTTTTAACGCTTGATAATATTTTTGCACTTCTATGTAAAAACTTAGAGCAATCGTTTGAAAGTGTTGTGGCAATTAAACCGAAATTTGTAACGACAGAGACAGATCCGAATGCATTAAAGATTACGACAGCGAGCGATATCATTTCATTACTGAACGTAAATATGAAAACAGATTTTTGGAATACGACGGTGCGTATCGGTATTCCGTTCTTATCTGTTGAAGAAATTATGGATAAGTTAACGTCTGAAAATATTGTCGAACATTCTTCGGATAAGCGTAAAAAGTACACGTCTGAAGTGGAAGTGAAAGTAAATCAAGTGTTTAAACCCGTTCATGTTGCGATTGGTGAGCAGAAGATGACAATGGGTGACATTGAACAAATTGAAGAAGGCGATATTATTCCGCTTCATACGAAAGTTTCAGATGAATTACTCGGTTTTGTAGATGGAAAACATAAATTTAATTGTTTTATTGGTAAAGATGGAACGCGTAAGGCGCTCCTATTTAAAAGTTTTGTAGAGTAGGAGGATCCATATGAAGCATGAAGTATCTCCTGTGTCATTAATGGGATTAGAAGAATTTGCAGGAAAGCGAAATGAAGCGGGTAAAGCACATATTGATACTGTTTCGGATATTTCGATTGAACTTGGTGTAAAGCTTGGGAAATCATCTATTACGCTCGGTGATGTGAAGCAATTAAAAGTGGGCGATGTTCTTGAAGTAGAGAAAAACTTAGGACATAAAGTAGATGTGTATTTAAGTAATATGAAAGTTGGCATTGGGGAAGCGATTGTAATGGACGAGAAGTTCGGTATTATCATTTCTGAAATTGAAGCTGATAAGAAGCAAGCTGCGCTTATGAAAGCGCAAAGTCAAATGCTAGATAAAGAGTAGAGGAGGAGTCATATGTCGTATATGACGACCTTATTTCAAGTCGTTTTACTGTTTGGTGCGCTCGGCTACGGTGCATATTATATGACGAAAAAGACGCGCAAGCAGCAGTTTTTTAAACAAGGTGAAAATGGCCATATTCAAGTGAAGGACGGCGTTTATTTAAATCATCAAACGAGTGCCTTTTTATTTGAAGTAGATGGCAAGCAAGTGTTCACTGTTATTAGTAATAACGGTGTCCAATCTGTGCAATTAACAGGAACAGGAAATCAGTTTCAACAAGCGCTAGAAGATGCGGTGAAGAGTGAAACGAAAAAAGTAGAGGATCCATCATGAGAATAAAGAAACAGTTATCATTATTAGCCGTTATTTTCGTATTTTCTATCGTTTTTTCAATTATTTTTGTAAATCCAGCGTATGCGGCCCAAAACGGTTTTATTAATTTCGAAAATGGAAAAGAATTTACGAGTAATTCTAGTGTACAGCTATTTGCGCTCGTTACCCTTTTATCATTATCTTCTTCTATCGTTCTATTATTTACACATTTTACTTATTTTATGATCGTTCTTGGGATTACACGTCAAGGACTTGGGGTAATGAATTTACCACCGAACCAAGTGCTCGTTGGACTTGCCTTATTTTTATCACTCTTTACGATGCAGCCTGTACTCGGGCAGCTAAAGAGCGATGTGTGGGATCCGATGACGAAAGAGAAAATAACAGTAAGTCAAGCTGCGGAGACGACAGCTCCGATTATGAAAGAGTATATGTCAAAGCATACGTATAAGCATGATTTAAAGATGATGCTGAAAGTGCGCGGAGAAGAGTTACCGAAAGATTTGAAAGATCTTTCTTTATTTACGCTCGTACCATCCTTTACGTTAACGCAAATTCAAAAAGGATTGTTAACGGGGATGTTCATTTATTTAGCGTTTGTATTTATAGATTTAATTATTAGTACACTTTTAATGTACCTCGGGATGATGATGGTACCGCCGATGATTTTAAGTTTACCATTTAAAATACTCGTTTTCGTATATTTGGGTGGATATACAAAAATCGTCGACATTATGTTTAAAACGGTCGCCTGAAGAGTTTGATGCTATGTGATAGGAGTCATATAAATGAATACGTCACCAATTATAGATATTTTTCAAACCTTTTTTTATAAAGGGGTTATGATTTTAATGCCGATTGCCGTTGTAAGTTTGATTGTCGTTATTATTATCGCGGTTATTATGGCGATGATGCAAATTCAAGAGCAAACGCTGACGTTTTTACCGAAAATGGCGAGTATTGTGCTCGTTATTATCATTTTAGGTCCGTGGATGTTTCAAGAGTTAACGATGCTTATTTTAGATTTATTTGATAAAATCCCATCGCTATTGCGTTCGTACTAAGATAGGTGAACTGAAATGAATATGGAATTATGGGCGGCGACGTTTTTTGCGTTTTGCCGTATTACTTCATTTTTATATTTTTTACCGTTTTTCTCAGGTCGATCCATTCCAGCGATGGCGAAGGCTACAGTTGGACTTGCTCTTTCGATTACAGTTGCCGATCAAGTTGATGTTTCTCACATAAAGACAACTTGGGACGTTGCAGCTTATGCAGGTACGCAAATTGTAATTGGATTATCGCTTTCAAAAATTGTAGAAATGCTGTGGAATATTCCAAAAATGGCAGGGCATATTTTAGACTTTGATATCGGTTTATCACAGGCAAGTTTGTTTGATGTAAATGCAGGTTCACAGTCTACTTTACTTTCAACCATTTTTGATATATTTTTCCTCATTATTTTTATTTCACTTGGCGGCATTAATTATTTCGTTGCCACGATTTTAAAGTCGTTTCAATATACAGAGGCGATTTCAAAATTGCTGACGACTAGTTTTTTAGATAGTCTACTCGCAACGTTATTATTTGCGATTACATCAGCGGTTGAAATTGCTCTTCCGCTTATGGGAAGTTTGTTTATCATTAACTTTGTTTTAATTTTAATCGCAAAAAACGCTCCGCAATTAAACGTTTTTATGAATGCGTATGTCATTAAAATCACATGTGGTATTTTGTTTATTGCGATGAGTGTACCAATGCTCGGTTATGTGTTTAAAAATATGACGGACGTATTGCTTGAAGAATATACGAAACTATTTAACTTTTTCTTAACGAAGTAGGGGGACGCGCATGGCAAAGGATAATAAAACAGAAAAGGCCACCCCGCAGAAGCGTAAGAAATCGCGTGAAGAAGGGAATATTGCCCGGAGTAAAGATTTAAATAATTTATTTTCCATACTAGTATTAGCAGTTGTCGTTTACTTTTTCGGAGATTGGTTAGGGTTTGAGATTGCGAACTCTGTAGCGGTACTGTTTGATCAAATTGGAAAAAATACAGATTCAACACAGTATTTTTATTTAATGGGTATTTTATTACTAAAAGTATCAGCACCGATATTAATACTCGTATACGCTTTTCATTTATTTAATTATATGATTCAAGTCGGTTTCTTATTTTCTTCTAAAGTTATTAAGCCGAAAGCGTCGCGTATTAACCCGAAAAACTATTTTACGAGATTGTTTAGTCGTAAAAGTTTAGTAGATATTTTAAAATCACTGTTTTATATGGGATTAATCGGTTACGTCTCTTACGTTCTCTTTAAAAAGAATTTAGAGAAGATCGTGAGTATGATTGGATTTAACTGGACTGCGTCACTTTCTGAAATTATAAGGCAAATTAAATTTATCTTTTTAGCAATTTTAATTATATTAATTGTTCTTTCTATTATTGATTTTATTTATCAAAGGTGGGAATACGAACAAGATATTAAGATGAAAAAAGAAGAAGTAAAAAGGGAGCATAAAGATAATGAAGGGGACCCGCAAGTAAAGGGAAAACGAAAAAACTTTATGCATGCCATCTTGCAAGGGACAATTGCGAAGAAAATGGATGGTGCAACGTTTATTGTAAACAACCCGACTCATATTTCGGTCGTACTTCGGTACAATAAACAAGTTGATGCGGCGCCAATTGTCGTTGCAAAAGGGGAAGATGAGCTCGCATTATATATACGAACGCTTGCCCGTGAACAAGAAATACCAATGGTGGAAAACCGTCCACTTGCTCGTTCTTTATATTATCAAGTCGAGGAAGATGAGACGATTCCAGAAGATTTATACGTAGCTGTAATTGAAGTTATGCGCTATTTAATTCAAACAAATGAACTTGAAGTGTAATAGCGCGGTTGGAGGAGATCTCTTGTGTTTAAGATAGATTCTGCAAGAACCTATTTTTCTATCTTTTTAGCAGCGTCATTCGTAGTGGCGCTCTTAATTCCACTTCCACCATTTATACTTGATATCGTAATCGTTTTTTTACTAAGTATGTCAGTGCTTATTTATATGCGAGCAACAAGTATTAACGAGTGGGATGAATTAAAGTCATTTCCAACGATGTTGTTATTAATCGGGATTTTCCGCGTATCGATTAACGTATCGACGACGCGAGCGATTTTGACAGACGGAAATGCGGGGCATGTTATTGAAGAGTTCGGTCAGTTCGTAATTGGCGGGAACTTATTAATTGGGATTGTTATATTTATAGTATTAATCATATTCCAGTTTATCGTTGCAAACGGTGCGTCTCGTACAGCTGAAGTTGCGGCTCGTTTTACACTTGATTCTTTACCTGGGAAACAAATGTCAATCGATGCAGATTTAAACCAGCGTATTATTACTGAAAAAGATGCACAGGCAAAACGAAAAAAGTTAAATATGGAAACAGAGTTTTACGGAGCGATGGATGGTGCCGGGAAGTTCATTAAAGGGGACGTTATTTTCGGGATTGTCATTTTATTCGTAAACATTATTTTCGGTTTAATTGTCGGCATGATGCAGCAGGGTATGAGTTTTGCTGAAGCGGCTATTCACTATACACAGTTAACTGTCGGTGACGGAATCGTAAACCAAATCGGTTCGTTAATGCTTGCGATTTCAACGGGTATTATCGTAACGCGTGTATTTGACGGTTCACCGGATACAGTAACAGAAGGAATCTTTAAAGAGTTATTAGCACATGAAGTTGTTGTATATGCGCTTGGTGGTTTATTTATAGCAATGGGTATTTTTACTCCGCTACCATTTCTACCATTTGCACTCGTTGGTGGAACAATTATCTTCTTAGGAATTCGTAATAAAAACCGAATAAAGAAAGAAAAAGAAGACGAGCTTCAAAAAGAAATAGAAATGATTCAAGGCGAAGATGAGCAACTGCAACAAGTGGAAGATTCATTCGGAGTATTTACAGATAAATATCCAATTATTGTAGAGCTCGGTTTAGATTTAGCAGCACTTGTAAAGCAGAAAATTAACGGGGAAACAGCTCGTGATAAAGTTGTTCTCATGAGGAAATCAATTATTACCGATCTTGGTATTAACGTTCCTGGTATTAACTTTAAAGATAATACGAGTTTTAGACCACGCGGACGTTACATTATTCGTATTAAAGGTGCGAAGGCAGCAGAAGGTGTTTTAAAATCAGGCTACTTATTAGCACTGAAAACGCCAAATGTAATGGCTGATTTAGATGCAGAACCCGCGAAAGATCCGATTTTCGGTGAAGATGGATATTGGATTTTAGAACATATGGTACAAGATGCACAAATGAAAGGCTATCAAGTATTAGAGCCACTTAGCATATTAATTACGCATTTAGATGTTGTTGTTAGACGTAATCTTCATGAGTTAATTCAGCGTCAACATGTAAAAGACTTAATTAACTCACTTGAAAATGATAATGGCGTTTTATTAGAAGAGATTAAGAAGAAAGAAATCGACTTATCACTCGTTCAAAATGTTATTAAACAACTTCTAAAAGAAGGCATTTCTATTCGTGATTTACCAACAATTATTGAAGGTATTATTGATGGAAAAGAAATTTATCAAAACCACGTTGACGGTGTAACGTCATTCGTCCGTGAATGTATTTCAAAAGTTATTTGTGAAAATGCGAAAAATCCTGACGGTAAAATATACGCGGCGCTCTTCTCAGATTCAATCGAGTTAGATGCGGACGTTGTGAACAATTCCTATCAAGGCTATTTATTAAACTGGGATTTAGATTTAGAATCGCGAGTTGTTGAGCAAGTACAGCGCGTATTTAAACAAGCCCGCTTAATGGGAAGAGAACCAGTATTATTAACGCGTAGAAAAGATTTCAGATTTGCGATTGTAAGACTGCTAGAGCGTTATCAAATAGAAGCACAAGTACTTTGTATTAGTGAATTAGCTCCAGAAATTGTTGTAGATCAAATTGCTTACATTGAATAGTAGGGGGTGAAGTAATGGAAAATACAGAAAAGAAAGAAGCGTTAATGCGAATAAAAGCAGCTTCGAAAAATGAATTGTATCGAAAGTTATTTGACCAATATGGTACAGATTATTATTACGTTGTCGATGAAAGTGTAAAACGAAATATCCCGTTTTTTTGGAAAAAGAATTATGAAATGTTAGTTGCTTTTCCAGAGGATAAACAAGAAGAAGTGAACGAAGGTACAGCTCACTTTCATGAACAATTAATGGATGTTGTGAATGGTCCTTCAGAACAAATTGTGAAGTCGAACGGAATTCAATCGGTACTGCACAATTTAGAAAACGTGACGACTTCTATGTCATACGCGGCGATGCAAACAGGAAATAGTGAAGAATGGACAAGAAAGAAAGAGAAACTATTAAAGTTGTTTGAAAAAGGTATCGTCGTTGTGAAACAGACGGAAGAAACGAAAGTAACGAAAAAGCAAAAACCTGTGAAAAAAGTCGTTCCTGTCAAGAAAGAAGAAGTGGTTGTAAAAAAAGAAAAGCAAGAATCTGTACCGTTTATTATTCAAAAAGTAATTCGCATGCTAGAACAAAACGATGTAGAACAATACTTCATTCATGCATATGCTGAAAAGTTAAAAGTGAAGTTTGAGAATGCGACGATGATTACAGAAGAAGAAGTGATCGGATATATATTGGAAGATATGAGATCTCATTTCAACACGGAAAACGTTTTTGAAAAAGAAGTACAAACAATAGCATTAATCGGTCCAACTGGAGTTGGAAAAACGACGACACTGGCGAAAATGGCATGGCAATTTCACGGTAAGAAAAAAACGGTCGGTTTTATTACGACAGACCATTCACGCATTGGAACAGTACAGCAGCTGCAAGATTACGTCAAGACAATTGGATTTGAAGTAATCGCTGTACGTGATGAAGCTGCAATGACAAGAGCGCTTACGTATTTTAAAGAAGAAGCGCGTGTCGATTATATTTTAATTGATACAGCTGGAAAAAATTATCGTGCGTCAGAAACAGTGGAAGAAATGATTGAAACGATGGGACAAGTAGAGCCAGATTATATTTGTTTAACGTTATCAGCTTCGATGAAAAGTAAAGATATGATTGAAATCATTACGAATTTTAAAGATATTCATATTGATGGTATCGTATTTACAAAATTTGATGAAACAGCAAGTAGTGGTGAATTGTTGAAAATTCCAGCAGTATCATCGGCTCCAATTGTATTAATGACAGACGGACAAGACGTGAAGCAACATATACATATCGCTACAGCTGAACATTTAGCGAAACAAATGTTGCAAACATCATAGAAAAGAGGTGAAGGATAAGGCAACTGCCTTATTCAAACGAGTATGAACGGTCTTTATATAGGTTCTATGGGTATGATGAATTACATGCAGCGTATTAATGTTCATTCGAATAACGTTGCAAATGCTCAAACGACAGGATTTAAAGCAGAAAATATGACTTCTAAAGTATTTGATGTACAAGACACATATCGCCGTGGAGATGGGGCTGTGACAAATATCGGTTCGGTCGATTACGCTGTAGTTCCAGCTGCAACGCATGTGAACTTAGTACAAGGAAATATACAAATGACAAATAGTGATACAGATTTCTTTTTAGATGACGGTACAGCCGGTACAACATCATTTTTCGTTACATCTAAAAATGATGAAACGTTTTTAACGAGAGATGGCAGTTTTACAGTAAATAGTGATCGTTATTTACAAACAACTTCAGGAGCTTTCGTAATGGGAGAGAATAATGAACGTATTCGTATTCCAGAAGGAGCAAAAGTAGCTGTACAAGCAGACGGTACGTTATATGATGCAGTAACACAAAATAATATTGCTCGCTTGCAAACAAAAACAGTAGATGCAGAAGCAAATGCCCGTCTCGTGCAAAGAGAGAACAAAAGCTTTACACTAGCAGAAGGAAACATTGCTGATTTACCGAACGGAACAGGGGCGGTAAAAAACCATATGCTAGAAAATTCAAATGTAGATATGACGAAAGAGATGGCTGATCTTATGACAGATCAAAAAATGATTTCAGCATCACAACGAGTTATGACTTCATTTGATAAAATTTATGAAAAAGAAGCGAATGAAATATTGAGATAAGAGACTTCCCATAGCGGAAGTCTTTTTTTATTATTGCTTTTAGTTCAGTTACATCATAAAATGATAATGATTATCAATATCATTTTATCTTTTTTCATTAGAATGGAACTTCATAATGATAGCAACATTGCTTAACTAGGTAAATTAAAAATAAGGGGATGGTGTGTATGTCTACAAAAAAACAACTGTGCATTGGTTTATGTTTAATTTCTAGAAAGAAAGAGCAAGAAAGTGAGTTTAATTCGGGAATTGAAGAGCAAGTAGAGTTAGCGAAAAAAGCAGAAGAATCGAAGTTAGATTTTGTTTTTAAAGCAGATTATTTAGTGGCGCATCCAGATTTAATTGCTCGTAATAAGGGAAATGTCATTTTAGATCCGACGTTACTTTTTACTGCTATTGCGTATGCAACAGAAAAAATTGGAGTCGTTACAACTGCTTCAACTTCGTTTTATCCACCATATATATTAGCGAGGCAATTACAATCTTTACACTGGATTAGTAACGGCCGAGTAGGATGGAATATTGTCACATCCATTGACGGTGCTGAAAACTTTGGTGAGGAAGAGATGCCATCATCAGAGCAGCGATACGCGAAAGCGGCAGAATGTACAGCGTTAGTAAGAAAACTTTGGGGAAGTCACCCTTATGAAGTATTGAAAGTAGATAATCCTGATGTGATTAGAGAGATGGTAAAGCCTATTGAGCATAATGGCGAATATTTTGAGGTGAAAGGCCCACTTAATATTCCGCAGCATATTTCAGGGGAAATGCCATTATTTCAAGCAGGTGCTTCAGAGTCAGGCCGGAATTTTGCGGCTTCTGTCGCGGATGCAATTTTTGCTGCAACGCCAGATGTAGAATCAGGAATAGAACTGCGTCAAGATTTAAGAAGAAGAGCAGAACAGCATGGCCGTAACCAAGATGATATACGCGTATTACCTGGATTATATTTCTTTATCGGTGATACATATGAAGAAGCGTTAGAAATGCATAGGCAAGCACATCAACATCTCACAAAAGAGAAGAGATACTCGTTACTCGAAATGGTTCTTGGACTAGACGCGAGAGGGATTCCGCTAGAAAGTAAGATTACGGAAGAGATGTTGCCAAGCCGTGATCAAACTGTTCGCAGTAAAACACACGCTGAATTATTACGGAACTACATTATTAAAAATGAACCAACTGTTGAGCAAATACTAGAACGACCAGAAGTTGTTGGCTCGGCTCATTGGGTTGCAGTTGGTACAGCGCAAGACGTTGCGAAACAAATTATGGATAGGTTTGAGGCAGGAGCGTTAGATGGATTTATTGCTATCCCAGGAGGACCTCCAAAGTCACTAGATCTATTCTTTCGTGAAGTTATTCCTTTATTCGTGAAGGCCGGTGTATTTAGGGAAGAATATACAGGTTCTACTTTACGGGAGCATTTAGGGGGAAAGCTATCAAAACCTTTGCAGTTAAAATAACAGAAAGATTACGTATAAAAAGCCTTTCATAAGAAGGTTTTTTATTTTTTGTTAAAATTCAGAATTATCAATTGACTTTACGGGTCTGTTTTTTTTATATTAGTAGGTATACTAATAACTACTAATATATATGTATCATTTTGAGATGAGAGTTATATAGAATGTGAGGGATTGCTGATGGATGAAGTTATAAAGGAATTACAAAAGTTAGGTTTTTCCCAGTATGAATGTAAAGCGTATATTGGACTACTAAAACATTCCCCAGTAACAGGGTATGAAGTGAGTAAACAAACAGGGGTACCTCGTTCGATGATTTATGAAGTACTCGGTAAATTGATGGATAAAGGAGCGGTGCATATTGTTCCTACTGAACCAGTGAAATATGTACCAGTACCAGCTACGGAGTTAATGAATCGAATGCGAAAAGATTTTGAAAAGTCCTTTGAATTTTTAGACCAAAAATTAAATGGTTTAGAACAAGAGCGACAAATAGATGTAATTTCGCATATTCGCTCCAATGATCGTGTTGTAAAAGAAATATGCAATATAATTAATAGGGCGAAGGAAGAGTTATGGATTTCTGTATGGGAAGATCAAGTGCATGAAATTGAACCATATATTCATCAAAAGGAAGAGGAGGGTGTACATATATTTTCGATCTTATTTGGCGCTTCCCATACAAAAATAGGCGCGACGTTTCATCATAATTATATGACGCCCCACGTTGTTGAAAAGAGAATGGGTGGTCATTTAACTGTTATTGCTCGTGATGGAGAGGAAGTATTAATTGCGAACTTCTCAAATGATAGTACTTCATGGGCCGTTACAACGTATGACCCAGCACTAGTTCTCGTTGCTACAGAGTATGTGCGGCACGATATTATGATCGAAGAAATCACAAAGGAATTTGGAGCTGATAAGTTAGATACGTTATGGCGTGAAAATATTGATTTAGTTCATGTCGTAACAGGAAAACGAACGATGGAAGGAATGGAGGATGATAGGAATGAGTAAAGCTCAGGCACATATAGCTTTGCAGAGCGATGATACATTTCAGCAAGGAGTAAAAGATTGTTTACCGACTGTATTTGGTTATTTGAGCATCGGTATAGCAGCTGGTGTAATTGCAAAAACAGCAGGTTTCTCCATCATTGAAATTGCGTTTATGTCCACTTTAATTTATGCAGGTTCTGCCCAATTTATATTAGCTGGTATGTATGCAGCCGGTGCGCCTGCTTCAGCAATCATTTTCACCGTCTTTTTTGTCAATTTACGCCACCTTTTAATGAGTGCTGCGCTCGCGCCGTACTTTACGAAACTGCCTTTATTAAAAAACGTAATGATCGGTTCTCAAATTACAGATGAAACGTTCGGCGTTGCAGTGCAACACGCAGCGCAAAAAGGATATGTAGGCGACAGGTGGATGATGGGGTTAAATGTAACAGCCTATTTAAATTGGATTCTTGCTACTATTATTGGTGGATTGTTTGGTGAGTGGATACCTGATCCGCATACGTACGGGATGGATTATGCATTACCAGCAATGTTTATCGGGCTATTTGTACTTCAGCTCATAAGTAGTAAACCAAAACTAGCAATTCATCTTACCGTTGCCATTGTAGCGATGATGATCGCATACGTTTCACACTTATTTATGCCAGATAGTATAGCGGTTATTATCGCAACATTACTAGCTGCGACGATTGGAGTTGTGATTGAAAAATGGAAATAAGATTAGAAGTACTATTACTTTTACTAGCAGCAGGAGCTGTTACACTCGTGCCACGTATTTTACCTCTACTCGTATTTAGTAAACTTCAAATTCCGGACTGGGGTTTAAAATGGTTAAATTACATACCAATTGCGATATTAGCAGCACTTTTAGCACAAGTATTATTTATGCATGAGACGATGCAGTGGGATTACCTTATCGCAGCAATTCCAACATTTCTTGTAGCGATATATACTCGTAGTTTATTAGGTACAGTATTAACGGGCGTGATTGTGATTATTTTGTTACGTTTCTTTTTCTAAAAAGGATTACGCTCATATAATAGCGAAAAGTGTAATAACATGAACGATATAGGGGTGGTGTTATGATACTTTTAACGATAGGCGCAATTTTGTTAACGTTGTTTATTTTCTTTATTATCGGTTTCATTACGTTTATGATGTTTGTTGATAAGGCGACACCTCAAATATATTACACACCTTGTGAATCAGTGACAGTGAAAACTAAAGGTAAACATAGAAGGAAGAAAAGTTGATTGTTGACTTTTCTTCCTTTTCTATTACATCCCCGAAAGAACTAACAACAATAACCCAAATAGAAAACTAATAAAAGAAAGAAAACCGATACATATGGAGAACACACGATTGTTTCTCCATTCGCGCCAGAAAACGATACAACCTAAAAGACAAAGAAAAAACCAGATGGGCAGGAATATGAATTCGCTAACTTTCTCAGGAAGTAACGTATAAAAAGTTGTAAAATATAAGATCCAATTGATAAAAAATAAAATGCATACGATAATAGATTGTAAGTGGGGGCGTTTGAAAAACTCCCCTTTTTTTACGGTTATAAAAATGATAGTTAGCGCTGCGAAAAAGGCAATGAATATGAAAAGAAATAAGAGTAATGTAAGTGTCATTTAGATCTCCTTTAAAAGATTGTTTTTGCAAGAAATGAATCTATAATATTGTATGCCTGTTTAGTAGAGTTCTCGTTATATTTTTCAGTGTACGGATTTAGAAATCCATGTTCACCGTGTAGTTGTTGTATTTCTAGTAAAGGATTGTTTTGTTGCTGCAATGTTTGAATTAAAGAGGATACTGAAAAACTAGCTTCTTTTTCAGGGAAAATAAGTAGGGTTGCACATGTTGGTTTTATATGAATATAGTCACGTATACGGGAACCATAACATCCGATAATAAAATCTATTTTCGGATTGTTACTGCATAGCCATGAGATGGTAGCACCAACACTAAAGCCAATAAGTCCAATATGTGTGTAACGACTAGAGAGACGAGTAATGAATTCTTCAATTTTCTTTTTTCCATCATCAAATCCAATATGATTCATAAAAAAATGATATGCTTTTTCTTCATCACTATAATGAAATGCATGTAGCGATTGTAGAAGATTAGGACAGAATATATCTATATGAGATGAAGTGAAGTGTTGGGTAACGTGATGCATATGGTCGTTCACACCATATATTTCATGAACAGCAACGAGAGCTAATTGTTTCTTCATCGTTACAATGTACCTCTATGAAACTTAAATTCTTTTTCAACAAGGCATATGCGCAAGTGGAAGTTTTCATACCATTGCTCGCGGCCTCTTTTTTTTGCTTCTTTATGTAAGGCGTTTTGTTTCCAGTTTTCAATTGCCTCAAGTGATTCCCAATAAGAAATGGTGATTCCGAGTCCTGCATGATCACGTGCACTTTCTACACCTAAAAATCCAGGTTGCTGTTTTGCAAGTTCCTCCATTTTGTTGGCAACGGTACTATAATCTGTCGTATCATTTGATAAATTAGAAGTGAATATAACTGCATAGTAATGCTTGTTTTTTTCTAAATCAAATTTCATTATCTTTCCCCCTTAATATATAGTGCGAATAATTCATTCATAGTTTGTATTTTAGCAGGTTAAAAAAAGAAAAGAAGTAGAAGATTCTTATTTTTTCAGTTGTTGTAAAACAAGGGGGATAGAGAATTTATATGAAAGTAAGAAAAATGCCACTTCAAAAAAATGAAGTGGCATTTTTTATATTTCCTCTAAGCTATTAACTGGAACAGTTAATTCGCGTCCTGGATTTTTTACTTCATATATGCGGGCGGTTTCGTTGTTTTCATCGACGTGTTGAATGGTAACAGGCATGCCTTGAAAACTGACATTCGCTTGTTCTGATGACACAGAAAGCTCTTTTGCACGTTGAATATTCATTTATATTCCTCCCATCATTATTATCTTTGCTAAAAAGGAGGAATAATATACCATTTCGAGACATTCTTAAAGTTTTTGTATTATTTGTAATGTTTCTTTAATAAATGCAGAGAAAATAGAATCTGGATACGATTGTAACATTTCATTTGCTTTTGTTGCTTCTTCAAGAGCTCTTTTTTTATCATTCAGTTTGACGTAACAAAGTGCACGATATGCACCTGCTGTTGTAAGCCACGATTGATCAAGCGGATGGTTCATATAATCTGGTATAATAGCACGTTGCAATGCTTGTAAAGCTTCTTCGTAACGTTTTAATCCGTATAAAGCTTTTCCTTTTTCAAGATAATACAATCCGTCGTCTTGAAAAATTGGCTGATCTTTTAGTTTTTCTCGAAATTGTTCTACATGTTTTAATGCGATTGTATATTCATTAGTAATCGTGTTGTAGTAGTAAGCTTTTAAAATATCGATCATCGCAATGGATAGAGTGTCTTCTGTAAAAATGGCAAATTGCTCAGATTTTTTTATGTAATATAAATATTGTTCTTTATCAACTGTAATGACTTTTTGGTAAGATAAAATCCGGTAAAATACATCTGTTTTATAATACACTTGATGTTTTTTTGAAAATGCGAGTGTCTCTAATATCGTTTCTTCACATTTTTTGTAATCGCCACATGCTAGTAATATGATGGCTTCATATAAACATAAATCAATATGTATAATAAGATCCATTTCTAAATGTTTCTCTTCATAATCATTTCTAATATTAGATATAAGTTGTAAACATTCTGCATACTTTTTACGTGTGAATATTGCAAAAGATAATTTTAATTTTGTTTCCGTACTGTCGCGGTATAACTTATATTTTTCAAAAATAGAAACAGCTTTTTCTACGTAAGATTCAATGTTGTAATCTTTTATAATCACTGCGGCAGTTACGAATTGTTTGTATATACGAGCCGTATTTAAAGTAGAAGGGAGCTCTTTTTGAACGATAGGTAGTAGGGTCTTATACACTTCATCACATTTATTTTCCTTTATGAGTTGCTCCATTTTTGTAATGAGTTCTGCAATTTCTCCATCATCTTCTTCTAGTAAAAAACTTGTTTCACATCCTAGTTTTTCAGCGATATATTGTAATGTTTTCATGGAAGGTGTAGCTTTTCCATTTTCAATTTGACTAAGCATACTTTTTGTAAGTTCCGAACCTGCCAGCTCTGTTTGTGTAAGTTTTTTTTCTTTACGTAGCGCTTTAATTTTTTCACCGAGAGTTGCCATATTATTGCTCCTTTATCATTGGAAAAGTTAAATTGTATTTAACTTTTTGTTGTAAAAATTGGAAAGTCGATTATATAATAAGTTTAACACAATTTAACTTTTAAGGGGAGAGAGTCATTATGGGAGATGTAAGTATAGGACAACATGATACAAGAATGAAGATTGCAACGAGAAATATTATTTTAATGATGATTGGAAAGATGACGTCTTTATTAGGGGCAGGAATTTATACATTTGCGATGGGGTTATACGTTTTAAAGACAACTGGTTCAGGAATGGGTTTTGCAATTACGCTCGTTTGCGGATCACTTCCAAGGATGATTTGCGGTCCGATTGCGGGTGCTGTAGCTGACCGTGTGAATCGAAAATGGCTTGTCATTGGCACTGATTTATTAAGTAGCTTAACGATGCTTATTATGTTTATTCTTGCTACTATATTTGGACCATCACTTCTTTTTATTTATGTTTCAGCAGCATTATTATCAATTTGTGCCAGTTTTTATTCTGTTGCATTAACTTCGTCTATTCCGAGTTTAGTAGATGAAGGGCGTATTCAAAAAGCGAGTGCTTTAAATCAAACAGCAGCTTCTTTATCAAATATATTAGGGCCGATTATTGGCGGAGTTGTATTTGGTTTCTTTTCCATTAAGTCGTTCTTTTTGTTAAATAGTATTACTTTCTTTTTAGCCGTTATTTTGCAATTATTTATTGTATTTGATTTGTACAAAAAAGAAGTGGCTGAGAGTAAAGAGCGTTTCTTGACGAGTATAAAAGAAGGATTTTCATATGTAAAACGACAGCATGAAATATATGGTTTAATGAAAATAGCGCTGTGGGTAAACTTTTTTGCATGTGGGTTAACCGTAGCACTTCCATATATTATCGTCCATACATTGCATCTATCTTCAAAGCAGCTCGGTACTGTAGAGGGAATGTTAGCAGTCGGGATGCTGATGGGTGCGATTGCTTTATCAGTGCGTAAAGAAGTGAAGAATCCGTTTCGTTCTATTTATACTGGACTGTTTTTATTTGCGGGTTTAAGTTTATGTACAGTTTTCCCATTGTTAGTTACCATTCCAAAAGTGGCAAGTTTTATTTATTATATTGCTTTTATGATGTTAACGGGTATAGCAATTATGATTGTAAATATTCCGATGCAAGTACATATGCAAAAAACGACAGATCCGAGCTATTTAGGGCGTGTGTTTGGCCTACTTGAAACAATTGCTACTGCAATCGCACCACTCGGTATGATTGTATATGGATTATTATTAGATATGTTGCCTACTAGCATTGTTATGATGACATTAGGCGGAGGTTTATTGTTAGTTGTATTAGTTGGGGTAAAGCAACATATGGCAAAAAAACAAGTGGATGTGTCGGTTTAAAAATAAGAAAATAATAAAAAATTAACTTATCATTATAAAAATGACTAAATTAGTATTTTAGTTTTTGAAACTCTTTTTCATGTGTGTTACAGTATAGTGAGCAGACAAAGAAAAGGAGAAAACATCATGAAAAAATTAAGTTTTGTTATGCTTTTTCTGTTAGTTGTAATGGCTGGATGTAGTAATTATGACACGTATATTGAAACTGGTATGCAATCATTGAAAAATGAAAAATATAGTGATGCGATTATGTGGTTTGAAAAAGCGGAAAAAGAGAAAACAGGAAATGAAGCGAAGGCATATAAAGAAGTCGCGCAGTTATTGGATCGCGGTGCGACAGCATTAAAAGATGGTAAGTATTTAGAAACGAAAGATATTGCAAATGAAGTGCTACAAAAGAAAAAAGACGATGCACTTGAAAAAGCTGTAACATCAAATGCAGAGGATATGCTTCAAAAAGCAAAAGATGTGGAAAAGAAAGTAAATGAAAGAGTGGCAAAACGGAGAAAAGTAGAAGAAGAAGGAATCGATAAACTCATTAAAGCTGTCGACAGTATCGATGATGTAAAAGAAAAAGAGAAGAAAGTTTCAGAAGCATTAGATAAGGCTGAAGAGGCACAAGCAAAAATTGAAGCGAAGAAAAATAAATAGAGTAATAGTTTAAAAGGCTGTCGTGTATAACGACAGCCTTTTAATTTTTTGCTGTATAAGAAGTGATGCTATGTAGTAAAAAAGAAATAATTTTAGAATTCCACCTGTCCTCATGATGAATCGTATAAATGTTACGTTGAAATTCAAATCCAGGGATGGGTATGTAGCATAGTTCATTTCGGTGTACTTCTTGTTCAATAGCGAGTTTAGAAATAAAAGCAACTCCATTCCCATATTTTAAAATTTGTTTCATCGTTTCTAATGAATCTAATTCAATTTCAGATTGGAACGTAATGTTATGTTCTAACATCCATTGCGTAAGTAAATCTCTCGTTGTAGATGGGTTACGATGCAATAGTATACGTTCTTTTTCGATATCTTGTAATGATACATTTTCTTTTTTTGAAAAATGATGTTCTTTTGAGAAAGCAAGAACAAGTGTATCAGGTATTATTTTTGTTTCTTTTAAAAGTGATTCATCAAACGGTGCCGCAGAAATTACTCCGAGATCAATTTCATGATTTTGTAACATCGTTCGAATTTCAGGAGCTGTTTTTACCATAATCGTTATTTTTATATTTGGGAATTCGCATTGAAATTGGTGAATAATTTCTGGTAAAAGATAAGTTGCTGGTACATAACTAGCACCAATTGTTATAGCACCTTTATGAAAATCTTTAAACTCTTGTGTGACCCGCCTAGCTTCTTTCATAAGTGCATCTATTTTACAAGCATAATGATGCAATGCCTCACCAGCCTCTGTTAAGAAATATCTTCCAGAACGTAATTCAAATAAAGGCACACCGAGTTCTTCTTCTAAGCTTTTTATATGGAATGTAATAGTAGGTTGTTTAACACCAAGTTTTTCTGCAACTATCGTAAGTTTTTTATATTTCTTAATAAGCACTACAATTTCTAACTTTAAAAGATTCATTATGAGTTGCCGCCTTTTTTATTTTAACTATAGAAAAAATCTATAGAAATAAATAGTTTATTAGAAGTTTTTTAATTTAATCTTTACAGTACATTAACATTCAGTATAAATCTTCCAGATAGAATGAAAGCAGGTTAAGAGTGAGGGGAGAGAGGTGAAACGATGGATATTAAAATTCATGGATTAGAAAAGACGTTTGGAAAAACACAGGCGTTAAAACCGTTACAAATTGTCATGAAACAAGGTGAATTCACTACACTTTTAGGGCCTTCGGGATGCGGGAAAACGACTTTACTTAGAATGATTGCAGGACTTGAAGAGCCAGATAAAGGTGAAATATATTTTGGAGATAAGTGCATGTATTCTGGTGCAAAAAAAATCAAAACATCTCCTCATGAACGTAATATCGGTATGGTATTTCAAGATTTTGCTTTATGGCCGCATATGACAGTATTTGAAAATGTTGCATTTGGTTTAAGGGCTACAAAGCAAACGAATCAATTACGGGAAAAAGTAGAAGATGCAATAAATCGAGTTCGCCTGCAAGGGATGGAGAAAAGGTATCCGCATGAGCTCTCTGGTGGACAGCAGCAACGCGTCGCATTTGCAAGAGCGATTGTAACAAAACCGCATTTTATTTTGTTTGATGAACCGCTGAGTGCACTCGATGCAATTTTGCGAGAAGAAATGCGATTAGAGCTTATGGATATCGTTCATTCAATCGGTTTAACGGCATTGTATGTCACGCACGATCAAACAGAAGCAATGTCAATGTCAGACCAAATTATTGTTATGAAACAAGGAGAAGTATTACAAAAAGGAACTCCAGAAGACATTTATGTGAAGCCATCTCATGAATTTGTTGCAAAATTTGTTGGTAAAGCAAATTGGCTTGTAGAGGGGAAACAAATGGTTCGTCCAGAACATGTAAGCTGGACGAAAAATGAAGTGAGTGAAATGTATACAGGTAAAATTCAGCACGTTACATATGTAGGAGAACGGTATGAAATGAAAGTAAACATGGGGGCACTCGGAATATGGACAGCTTATCACAATAGTAAATTAAGCATCGGTAAGCCAGTATCGTTATATGTGCCAAAAAAATGTATTCATCATATAGGGGGAGAATCGTATGAAGAAATTCAGTTCGCTTAAGTCTTTATTTGTATGTACTTTATTATTTTCGGCTGTAGTAACAGGGTGTAGTTCAAAGACAGGCAATGCAGATGCAAAGAGTAAAGCTACGAATGAAAAGAAAATTGTTGTATATAGTGCAGGACCAAAAGGATTAGCAGAAAAGATTCAAAAGGACTTTGAAAAGAAAACAGGTATAAAAGTAGAAATGTTTCAAGGAACAACAGGTAAAATTTTAGCGAGAATGGAAGCTGAAAAGAAAAATCCAGTCGTTGATGTAGTCGTACTTGCATCATTACCAGCGATGGAAGGATTAAAAAAGGATGGGCAAACGTTAGCTTATAAAGAAGCGAAACAAGCTGATAAGCTTCGTTCTGAATGGTCGGACGATAAAGGACATTATTTCGGATATAGTGCTTCAGCGTTAGGAATTGTGTATAACACAAAAAATGTGAAGACAGCGCCTGAAGATTGGAGTGATATAACGAAAGCGGAATGGAAAGGAAAAGTGAATCTTCCAGATCCAGCACTTTCAGGTTCAGCTTTAGACTTTGTAACAGGATATGTGAAAAAGAATGGAAAAGATGGATGGAATTTATTTGAACAGCTTAAGAAAAATGAAGTTACAGTCGCAGGAGCAAATCAAGAAGCGTTAGATCCTGTAGTAACAGGTGCGAAAGACATGGTCATTGCTGGTGTTGATTATATGACGTACAGTGCAAAAGCAAAGGGTGAACCGGTTGATATTGTTTATCCAAAAAGCGGAACAGTTATTAGCCCACGAGCAGCCGGGATTATGAAGGATAGTAAAAATGTAGAAGGTGCAAAAGAGTTTATTGATTATTTATTATCAGATGATGTGCAAAAACAAGTTGCTAAAGCGTATTTATTGCCAGGTAGAACAGATATAAAAGCTGAAAATAGACCGAATGTAGAAGAAATTCCGGTATTAAATATTGATTGGAAAACAGTTGAGAAAGAACAAGATGAAATAGGAAAACAATTTAAGAAAGTATTTCAATAAGATGGTGATTACATGGTAAATCGATTCATATCAGTAAGACAAGTTGGAATGACGGTAGCGTTGTTACTTGTGGCGATGTTAATCGTCATTCCGCTTTTCCTCATTTTATTTTCTAGTGTATATGAAAATAGTAGTTGGAATTTTTTAAAGCCTTTTGAAGTGATGCAGAGTGGTGGATTAGCTGGGATTTTTCTAAACTCGATGCTTTTAGGTGTACTCGTAGTAATAGGAGCGACCATATTTGCATTTCCACTAGCGTTTATTATGAGTAAAACAGATGTTGGAAAGTATAGTAAATTGGATATTATTTTTATGATTCCATTTATGACTCCGCCGTATATTGGATCGATGGGCTGGATTTTGTTCATGCAGCCGAACGGCTATTTCGAGCAGTTTTTTCCGATGCTAAAGACAATTTCATCTTCGTTTTTTAGTTTAGGAGGTATGGTTTTAATAATGAGTCTGCATTTATTCCCATTCCTTTACTTCATGTTGAAGAATACTTTACTTCAAATCGGAAGTAGTAAAGAAGAAGCGGCAGCAGTTCATGGTGGAAGCTTTTTCTATCGTTTACGAAAAATCATATTGCCGTTATTAGTATCAAGTTATGTAATGGGTGCTTTACTTATTTTCGTAAAGACGATTGCTGAATTTGGAACACCGGCTACATTCGGACGTAGAATAGGATTTCATGTGTTAACATCAGAGATTCATAAATTTATTTCAAGTTGGCCAATTGATTTTAGTAGCGCAACAGCATTATCTTCTTTATTACTTAGTGCATGTATGCTCATTTGGTATATGCAAAATGTATTGAATCGAAAGTACTCATATGCAATGGTTAGTGGAAAAGGTGTGAAATCTAAAAGGTATACATTGTCTATATTTACACGGGTTGTAGCATGGGTTTATGTAATTGGTTTATTAATCGTATCAATTGGAATCCCGTATTTTTCTATACTGATTGCTTCATTATCAAAATTAAGAGGCGGCGGTCTACAATTAAACAACTTTACAACGAGCCATTATGAAGCATTGTTTACAATTGGATCTCCAGGATTAGAGGCTTTATGGAACAGTTTTCTATTTTCACTTATAACAGCAATTACTGCTGCTACTATTGGAGTCTTTTTGGCGCTTATGATTCGAAAGGGGAAAAAGTCCTCTGAAAAATGGCTTGATATGTGCGGTATGTTACCAAATATGGTACCAGGAATCGTGATGGTTGTAGGGCTTATTTTGTTCTGGAATTCACCCTATATGCCCCTGTCAATTTACAATACACCAGTCATGGTTATCGTAACGTACGTCGTTCTTTTTTTACCTTATACGGTGCAGTATGTAAAAGCAGCGCTTGGACAAATTGATGATTCTCTAGTACAGGCTGGAAGTATTTTTTCTGGAAATTATATTTACATTTTTAGAAAGATAATATTCCCCCTTATTATCCCGGGCATTCTTGCTGGATGGGCGATGACATTTACAATCTCGATAAGAGAATTAGTAGCATCACTTCTCGTATTACCTCCATCAGTAGAAACGTCAGCAACATTTATTTTCGCTCAATTTGAACAAGGAGAAGTATCTATTGGAATGGCGATGGCTGTCGTTTCAGTTGGACTTACAACAGTATGTTTATTACTTCTGCAACATATGGAGCAAAAGCGAAAAGGGGTAGCAGGATGAGGATAGAAGTATGGGGAGGAGCGGGAGAATATGGTCGTTCCTGCTACTTCGTAAAAAATAAAGAGACGAAAATAGTATTTGACTGTGGTATTAATCGGTCATATGAGGATAGTTATCCCAAAATAGAGAGGGAAGTTGTACCATTTTTAGATGCAGTATTTTTATCACATATTCACGAAGATCATACGATGGGATTACCTTTATTAGCAAAGTATGGATATAAGAATAAAATTTGGACGACTCGTTATACGATGGAGCAACTTCCCGCTTATTATGAAAAATGGAGAAACTACAATTTAGCGCAGGGATGGAATGTACCTTATAACAACCAAAATGTTAAAGATTTAAATTATGTTTGTATTGATGAGATTAGTAATCCGAATGAATGGATACAGGTTACTCCTACATTACGGTTTCAGTGGGGATATAGTGGGCATGTATTAGGGGCTGTTTGGTTTTTAGTAGATATGAGTCATACATATGTATTTTATTCTGGGGATTATTCAGCGGAGTCTAACATACTACGAGCCAATTTACCTGAGAAATTGCGTGGTGATATAAAAGTTGCAATCGTAGATGCCGCTTATCATACTGATGATGTTTCGCAACATGAACGAGTGAAAGAACTGTGTACAGAAATTGAGCGAGTTGTTCAAAAGAAAGGAATAGCATTACTACCGTTGCCACCGCTTGGTAGGGCGCAAGATATCGTATTGTATCTATATGAAAAATATAGAGAACTTCCCATTATAGTAGATCAAGAAATTTTGGATGGATTTCAAGAGATGTTCGTATATAAAGATTGGCTCAAAAACAATGAAGAACTTGAAGGGCTTATGGAGAATTTAAAAAGAAACATAATCGTTATGGATCATGGCAGCCGTACGCAAAATAGTTATGGAATAGTTGTCATGAGTGATGCGAATATGCAAACGAAGCGAGCGCAGTTATATTATGAACAACTTCGGCATGAAGAACGAAATTCCATTATCTTTACTGGGCATATTGCTAAAGGGAGTTTTGCAGAAAAAGTTTTGAAAGAACGCGTAGGTAAAGGGTGTAGGGTGAAGCGAGTTCCTTATAAAGTTCATCAAAGTATAAGTGACGTTAAGGCAATGTTAAATACACTATTACCAAAACATACGGTGTTAGTACATGCTTTGAAAGAGGATACGGATCGATTACAGAAACAGCTTAGCACGGCGGGGTATGAAAATGTGTATTCACTTGCAATGGAATGTGTAGAAGTAACCTAATATATATAGGAAAAAGGAATCCGTAGACATATGGATTCCTTTTTCCTATATATGAGTATTAAGCTAAGTCAGCTGACACGAACATAGCATTATTTTGAAGGTTTTTAGAGCGTAAACTATAAGCAACTACCTTCTTTTTATATTGCTTTACAACATCAACATGCTCTTCATGACTATAAATGTAAAAGACAAAATCTTTTTTAC
Source organism: Bacillus sp. HY001 (assembly GCF_007558965.1). Lineage (NCBI taxonomy): Bacteria > Bacillati > Bacillota > Bacilli > Caryophanales > Bacillaceae > Bacillus > Bacillus sp. HY001. The sequence goes on from NZ_VLTE01000031.1 coordinate 157,035, forward strand.
CACGTTTTGCATTGATGATTAAAGGTGTGCCCTCATTGTATGGTGGTGCATAATAGCGATCTAAAAATAATCCTTCGTTAAAATCATGAATAATTTTGGATTTTTGTTCGCCTTCTAAGTTATTTCCATTGATTGTAACAGTCGCATTCTCTTCTTCAAGTTGTGGATGTGTTTCGTACTTGCTAATGATGGATTCAATAACAGAGTTAGGAAGACTAGAAACGATAATTTTAAATGCCCCAAATACAACTAACATAACAATAAACCAAGTCGTCATAGTATATCATCCCCTTTATTCTATTAAATAATATAACTCATATGGTAATAGTACATATGGTGAAGTTTTGTATAATTTGTGAAAAATATGCCATTTTCATGAACGAAATGTTAGAAAAATCAATTTTGTTACAAAAAGTTGAAATCGAAGTATTTTAAAAGAAAAAGGTTTATAATAAAAACATAACTAATAACAACATTACTAATTATAAGGAAGTGTAACTATGAGTACTGTAACAATCGTATATGGTATTATTCTTTCTACAATTATTGGTTTATTTATTGTCGGGGTATCACGTTATATTCATAAATGGAAAGAAGGCGTTGCGAAATTAAATCACATTGAAGAAGAACTTAGTGATTTAATGTTACATCATGGTAAGTAAAAAGTTTGTTTTTTAACTAAATAATGTGAATAATATCACAAAACATGCTCTCCTTATGAAGGCATGTTTTTTTGTTATGTTAATGCTTAGGCACATTCATACATTTTTTCCATACGATACAGTGTGAAAGTAGAAATGTTCGGAGTGGAAAAGAGGGATAAAATGAGTAGTTCAGGTTATGTTCCAGATAATAAAAACTTAAAGAAAAGCTCAGGAACTCCAAACCTTTTCTTTGATTCGAGAAAAAATATCTTTTTTAAAAGGGATGAGAAAAACGTTGCATATGAAGTTACGTCAACTCAGTTACCAGCGATGATAGGTGGAGCATTTGTTGATTTATTTATGACGAAAGGGCATATGCGAGAACCGCATTGGCATCCGAATGCGTGGGAGTTGGATGTTGTAGTATCAGGAGAAGCAGTTACATCCATTTTAAATCCCGAAACGAATCAATTACAAAATTATCATGTAAAAGCGGGGCAAACTGTCTTTATTCCAATGGGATGGTGGCATTGGATCACAGCGGTAACAGAAGAAGTACAATTACATTTGTTCTTCAATAACGATCAGTTTGAAACAGCAGAAGGATCAGACATACTTAGATTAACACCACCAGAAGTATTTCAAGCTGCATACGGTGTAAGTGCAGAAAAATTAGGCAAGGACCTTTCGCCAATTAAGGAGTCAGTTGTAATTGGTCCTCCTAACTCCAATCGACTAAAAGATAGTAAAGAAAGTGATGACTCAAAAATAATCGTTACGTTAAATGGACAAATAACATCATGTGAAATAGAGTAACTCTTTCTTTTACAACATATTTGTTAGATAGGCTTGGAATAGAAAGAGTAAATGATAGTTTAACAGAGTTAGAGCTTACTAGTCATGACAAGTTCACATCGTATACTACAGATAAAAAAGGCAATAAGGTAGAAGCTGTCATTATGTTTAACGATATAGAAGATTAAGTTGCATACCAAAAGCTGAGAAATAATATAGCTTATTTTATTCAAGATGCTATAAAAGATGAAGAGTTTAGAAAGAAATTATAATGAAATAATTTTATTATGTAAACAAGGGCGCTTTTTAGAAAGTGTCCTTTTCTTTTTATGATACAGGATTTCTTATTTACTTCATTGAATATAGATTGAAAATAAGAAAGGAAGTTGAAAAATGACGACAATATATTTCGTTCGCCATGCCCACTCTACATATACAAAAGAAGAACGGGGACGGCCGTTATCTGAAAAAGGGCATTGTGATGCAGAGAATGTAACACGCTTGTTAAAAGATAAACATATTGATGTTGTGATTTCTAGCCCGTACAAAAGGGCAATCCAAACTGTACAAGGAATTGCGAATACATATCATGTATCGATACAAATAGAAGAAGATTTGCGTGAAAGATTATTAAGTACAGAGCCGGTACAGGATTTTAATGATGCTATGGAGAAAGTGTGGGGAGATTGGAATTATGCATACGAAGGCGGAGAATCAAATGATGTAGCACAAAGACGCGTTGTAACATGTATGCAAAGTATATTAAAAAAATATAAAGGTAAGAATATTGTAATAGGTACTCATGGGAATATTATGGTATTACTAATGAATTATTTTGACTCGAAATATGATTTTCAGTTTTGGAAAACCCTTCATATGCCTGACGTGTATAAATTAACTTTTAATAATAATTGTTTCAGTTCTGCTGAAAGAATACAGTCTACAGATTATCAGATAAAGTGAAACTTTAATCAGTGGGGGTTTTGTTCATCCCCCACTGATTATTAGCCTTCACCAATCGGGCTTTTACGGGCAGTTGATCCCCATCTAACTTCTTTGCTTTCGCTGAATTTTGAGGTGGGGGTCTTACTGCCCGTTAATGCGGGGTAAATAATTTGTAAAAGTTTATCAAAAAAAGAGGAAAGAGAGAAGTTATTGTAGAAGTATGACTTTGTAACATAAAAATTATGTGTTAAAGGAGGCTGTTTACATGTTTGAGAAAGAGAAAGAAGGGCTTATTGAAGTTCACAACGTATATGAAATTGCACCAGCAGATGGAACAATTATTGGTATGGCAACGGAAGAAGAAATGGAAATTGCTGCTGAACTTGAGCTGCAGTACTATGCCCATTCTCGTTTGCTAGAAGCAAATATTCAGTTAGACGGTTCCTCCTACAAAGAGTTACTTCAGGAGTTCCAGGAGTACGAAAGAAAATCAATGAGCTTTTGGCGAGCAATACATAAGCGTTTAGCTGTGCCATGGGCATGGGTATTACGTATTGACGTTGCGAATGGCCCTATTTATGTAAGTAATGGGAATTCGTATTACGAAGAAATCGATGATGAAGAAGATTATGAATAGATAAGTAAGGAAGCAGCGTTAGTTGCTTCCTTTTTTTATAGAGATTGAATTACTTCAATAATAATATCTGACCGATCAATTTCGATTCCGTGACCAGCATGTTCGGCAAGTATATATTGGCTATGTATTGAGAGCTGTAATTGTTCATGAATTAGTTCTTGCCACATTGCTTCTAGTTGTATCGCTTCCTCTTTTGGCATACCGCCTTCAGTCAACTGAGTAATAGAATATTGAGGGTCTCTACCGATAACGATTAAAGGTGTTTCTAATGTTTTATGTAGCTCTTTTATTGAGCGAGCACAATTTTTCCACTCACATAGTTCAGAAGCTGTCGCTTTATATAATAGAGGCGAGGTAGAAAATTCAATGTATTGTCTTGGTTGATTAACGAGTATAGATTTTAGTTCATTATAAAGCATGTCTACATTCATTTTGGAGTACGTATTATATTTTTGAAGCCACATGTCATCCGAGTCAGTCTGATCAGAAATTGGTAAATGAAGTTCATCTAGTCGGTGTAAGTTCATGGAAGTAGAATCAACTAAAATAAGTGCCTCCAACTTATCTTCATGTAGCATCGCAAAATGTTGTGCGCATAAGCCGCCATAGGAATGACCGATTAGAATGATTGGCTCGTGAATATCCAGTTTTTGTAGTAACATATAAAGTTCGTTTGTTACTTGTAATGTAGTACGGGAATGATTTCCTAGTTCACTTTTTCCGTAACCAGGGCGATGGTAGGAAACGACTGTAAAATGTTGTGAAAGTTTTTCTATAATAGGAAGCCAATCGTAAAATGAGCAAGTCATCCCGGTTTGAATGACTACCGTTTGTTTACTACTTCCTTTTATATATACTTCTATAGTTTGCCCCAATACCTCTACAAGTTTATAAATAATAAACCCTCCTAACTAAGCTTGAAATAATTTTTGACAAGCAAAAACAATACACCAAACCCCTATACCCATTAGGACAGATGTACTAAGTGAAAATGAGTTTTTTAAACCAATATAGACGATAAATAATAGTAGTGCGGATGCGGGAAATCCATATAATACGCCTATCGCAAATTGACTTAATTCTTGTTTGTTCCCGCCTTCAAAAGAAATCCAAAATAGACTTAGTAAACTAACGAGTGGAAGGGCAGCAATAAAGCCGCCTATCGCACTGTAATGTTTAGCGACTTCAGTAATAACGCCGATAATAAGTGCCGAGACGATTACTTTAACGAGGAAATGCATATTTTGCCTCCTTCGCTAATAACGAAAAGGCTTTTTCGATTAATTGTTGTTCTTCTTTTGATAACTGAGATTCTAATATTTTTATCTTTTCTTTATCTAGTAAAGTATGCTTTTCTAATACTTCAATGCCTTCTATCGTTAATGTAAGGTTTACAACTCTTTCATCTTGTTTGTTTCTTTCTTTTATAATAAATCTTTTTTGAATAAGGCGCTTTACGTGTTCAGATGCTGTGTTATGAGAGAGACTAAGCTCAGTAGCGACTTTTCCAATTGTTATATCTTTCTCGCGAGAAACGATTTGTAAAATACGAATAGCTTGGTGAGAAAGGTTGTCTTCATATTCGTATCGTAAGTGATAATAAATGCTCTCCCAATGCTGATTAATGTCTTTCATAATGATAAAGCCCCCTGTTTTTTATATCGTATAATAAGATATATTCGTTAGTATAGAAATAAAACCCTTTTATTTGGATAAAAAATGTTGAAAAAGTTTATTTTTATTGAAATATAAGGTAATCTATGTGTAAAGGTATACATTTAGCAAGAGAGAGGATGATAGCTGTGAATACATTCAAATGGATGAGTCATGAACAGATGTATGTAGATGAAATACATGTTGAAAAATGTGGTCCTCTTTCAGTCGGCGTATATGGGGGAAATCAAGAAAGTGATGCATATGAACGAGGAGATGCGGTACTTGCTTGGTGGGATCCTGAATTACAATTTGAATTTGTTATGATTTTTGATACACACCATAAAACAAAAAATATTGATTATATAATAGAAGCAATCTCAGAAAGAAAAGAGAAACTAAAAGAGTTATTTTCCTACCCGATACATTTAGCTTTTCATCATACACATATGTACTTATTAGCGTTATTTACAGATGAGTTGTTTATTGAAAAATGTGATCAAGATGATGAGGAACTTGCATGTTTAATTTGTTTACGAAAAGGCGAATTTTTATATTGGTTATCAGTTGGTGATTGTTTCGCATATTTATTTCATTCTGAGAAAACGAAGAATGGTAAAGGGCGATTAAATAAACGAAAGAATTACGAATATATCGGTAGGAAAAATATTTTTGCGGCAAATACACCTTGCTTTACGTCAGGTGTAAGAGGATTAGAAAAAGGAATGAATCATATTGTAATGGCAACGGACGGTATTTTAGAATGTGATAAACAAAGGTTTGATGATGATCAATCATTAGTAGAAATATTGCACGACGGAAGTTGCTTACAGATTGAACCAGTATTAACAAATGTACTGCAGTGGAAAGGTAGAGATTGTGCCACTATTATTGGATGGTCTATTGATACTGAAAATAAACGATGCGCTAATTAATATAAAAGGAGTTCAAGGTTTTTATCCTTGAACTCCTTTTTGTTAAGCGATATGGATGTGATACGTTTTTAACCATTCATTTACTTGAAGCATGTATTCCATAGCACTTCTTGCTTCAAAATTGTTAATTTCTTTATTGCTTTCATCGGCAATGGCAAGTAATGTAGAATGATTAATAAGTGAGAAAATAGGATTGTTTTTATTACTGCACATGTCGAGTGATAAATGACGGATTGTTTGCAGATAATGTGGATCTTGTGAAGTTGGATAAGCACTTTTTCTTCTATTACGTACATCGTCAGGTAAAGCAGGTTGTAGTGCTCTACGTAAAATGCCTTTTTCAATATTATCAATGCTTTTTATGTTGAAAGGAACGTTCCATAAATATTCAACTAATCGATAATCGCAAAACGGTACACGAACTTCAAAGCCTACAGCCATGCTCATACGGTCTTTACGGTCAAGTAAGAAAGGGAGAAATCTCGTTAAAAATAAATAAAACATTTGACGTTGTTTTGCGGATTTTTTACTTTCGCCTTCAAGAGTAGGTACTTCAAGTATCGCTTCTTGGAATCGTGCATCAATATAGTTTTCTAGGTTGCATTGGCTATTTACGTCATTTAGTAGAAGAGGAGAAGTGTTTTTCCAATTTGTTAGCCACGGAAACTTATCTACATATAGTAATTCTTCTTGATGAAACCAAGGATACCCACCGAATACTTCATCAGCAGATTCTCCAGATAAAGCTACAGTTGCATCTTTTTTCATTTCGCAAAATAGTAAATATAGTGAAGTTTCCATTTCACCGGCACTCGGTAAATCTTTTGCACGAAGGGGAACGAATAAGTGATTTGCTAATTCTTCAGCATTCACGATAATGTCATGATGCGATGTCCCTACATGTTCAGAAACGCGTTTTACCCAAGGAGCGTCTAAACCAGTGCGAGCAAATGTCAGCTCGAAATCTTTTGCGCTATTTACAAAGTCAACGGAATACGTATGAAGTGTTTTATTTTCAGCAGCAAATTCTTTCCCCGCTAGTGCAGTAATCCCGCTAGAATCTAATCCTCCTGATAACATACAAACGAGAGGAACATCGGCAATTAATTGTCTTTTTACTGTATCTTGTAAAATAGATAAAATATGTGATGATGTATCTTCAGTACAGTCTGTATGAACTTTACTTTCTAAATTCCAATACTTTTGAACTACTTTTTTATCACGTGTAAACGTTATAGAATGTCCAGCACGCACTTCTTGAATATGTTTAAAGACGCCACATCCTGGAGTTCGAAATAAGCCTAATCCAAATATTTCGTTTATGCCATCCGAATCAATTTCAGCAGGAACAGATGGATGAGCCAATAGCGCTTTTATTTCAGATCCGAAAATAATGCTGTCATTTCTTTCTGTATAAAAAAGTGGCTTTACGCCTAAGTGGTCACGTGCTAAAAATAATTGTTGCTTCTGATCATCCCATAAGGCGAAAGCGAAAATTCCGTTTAAATGTTGTACGCAATCTTCTTTCCATTCTAAATAAGCATGTAGTAACACTTCTGTATCTGAATGCGTTTCAAATGCATGACCACATTTTCGAAGTTGTTCTCTCAGTTCACGGAAATTATAAATTTCTCCATTATAAGTAAGAGCATACGTATAATCACCAGCACGAAATGTCTTCGGCTGTGTCCCACCTTCTGGATCAATAACAATTAAACGCCGGTGTGCAAAGGCCGCACGAGGTGAAAACCAAAATCCTTCAGCATCAGGACCACGATGCTGAATACTATTTGCCATCTTTTCTAAAATAACATGTTGATTTGAAAGATCTTCCTTCCAATCTACCCAACCTGTAATTCCACACATACACATCTCATCTCCTAATTTAAAATGTTGAAAAGTAGATTAACTAAATAAAATGTACACTAAGTTAAAGAGTGACTATATAAATAGTGTACTACATGAATTAAAAGGTAGACTTGAGAAAATTTTCTTGTAATACATAGTTATGTGAGACAATGGCTTAGGGAAAGTATTCCATAACATACAAAAAATAAAAAAAGATGAGAGAAATTTTTTTGTAAGACGTTATATAGGGTGTAAAAGCTTTTACAAAAAAATAAGGGGAATCGCTACATGAAATCAAATGAGAAAAATTTTATAAAAAGATTACAACGGCAAAAAGAAGATGCGCTGGAATTCGTTGTTGATACATACTTACCACTCATAAAAGGAATCACGCACAAAGTTCTTCTTCCAGTTCAAAATGACGGACTCATTGAGGAATGTGTAAACGATATATTTCTTTCCATTTGGAATAACGCAAATAAATTTCATGGAGAGCCAAGTGACTTTAAAAAATGGATTGCGGCAATTGCGAAATTTAAAGCGATTGATTATTACCGGAAAGCGACTAGAAAAGTAGAAATTATTTCAGATGAGTTTCATATTAGTACGGAAAAGTCAGCTGAAGATGAATTAATCGTTATGGAAGATAGGGAAGAGTTATTGAAGCTTATTAATCAATTAGAACCGTTAGATCAAAAGGTGTTCATTATGAAATATCTTCTCGGTATGAAGACAGAAGAAATAGGAGACAAGTTAGGGTTAACTCGGGCAGCGATCGATAATCGTGTGTACCGTGGGAAAAAGAAGCTACAACAAAATGCTACGAATATTAGTTTTGGAGGTAGTGCCATATGAAAGACATTTATGAACTATTAAATAATATTGATATAGATGAAAAAGAACTTGAAGAAATTGAGGCTTCTGAAATTGAAAAAGAAAAAGTAAAACGGAGTGTAAAACAATCGCTACGTACGAAGAAAAAGATGAAAAGTTGGAAAAAAGGTGTCGCTGCTGCATCTATTTTAGTAGGATTATCAGTTGCAACACTGGGCATTGGATTTCCTACGTATGCCGGGGGATTGCCAATTGTAGGTGACATATTCCGATTTTTAGATAATGGTAGAACAGGGTTATATGAAAATTATAAAGAGTTTTCGACTGAATTGAATATGACGAGAGAGAGTAATGGGGTTAAGGTTACAATTAATGATGTAATCTCTGATGGCAGAACATTATCTATAACGTATTCACTGGAAAGTGAGCAAGACTTAGGGGATGATCCTATCATATTAGGCGGATTGGATATAATGGATGCTCATGGTAGTTCAGGAAGTGGGAAAATGACTAAAGTTACTGAAAAAAAGTATGTAGGTATGGTAACAACGACGCACCATGATAGTAATAAAAAGGACAAAGTAAACTTTAGATGGAATATAGAGGGAATAGAGATGCCAGATAGGAAAAAATCAATACAAGGTAATTGGAATTTCGCGTTAACTGTAAAATCAGTGGATAGTAAAGAGAGAACAATTGGTGGAAGTTCGGAAAAAGAAGGTATAAAAGCAAATATGGAAAAGGTCGCAATATCGCCGGTTTCATTTATTCTTTATTATAATCAAGAAGTTTCTAAGGATGCGAGGAAAGAATGGGATAGTGTAGATGTTGAATTGACGGTTAAGGATGATTTAGGGAATGATTATTCGGGTGAAGGAAATGGGGGAAGTGGCAACGATCCATACAATATTCGATGGAGTTCCACATTCCAAAAGTTAAACGAAAATGCAACAAAGCTTATCGTTACGCCTCGTGTGCACTTGCGAGTGCATACACCTGAAAATCATGGTGGAGTGGAGTATGTGAATGGAAAAGAGAAGAAAATTGAAGTGCCGAAAAAAGAAGCGAAGAGTAAAGATATAGTGTTGGATGATATTGTCATTGATTTAAAGAAATAGAAGAGAGACTGCCTAAAACCATTAGGCAGTCTCTTTTCGTTAAGAATTAGTTATGAGCAATGCATGCGGATGCTGCGTTTTATACTCATCTTTCCACGGAATGTTTAGTTGTTCCCACGATTCGCCGCTATCATTGGATTGAAACAGGCCGTTGTTATTTAAAGTGTAAAATGTATGTGGTTCTGCAGGATTTGTCGCAAACATCGAAATGACTGTACCAATTGCTGATGGTAGACCTTGTTGTACTTGCTGGAAAGGAGTATCTTTCGTTTTACGATAAATATAAGATTCATAAGGAATACGGTGATGAGCGAGGTCAGCACTTGGTGCGGCAGAAACGAGAATTGTATCGCAATCGGCCGGATCGATAGCCATGCTGTATAAATAATGATGTTCAAGTCCTTCACTGCATGAGATCCAGCTGTTTCCACTGTTATAACTTTCGAGGTATGCGCGATCAGGTCCGCCCATAAATCCGTCACCGCATGATGCATAAAGGCGATTTGGAGCGTCAGGATGCATAAGCAATTGATGAGCATCGATAGGAGCACCAAATTTTTTATCAATCCATGTATGCCCTCTATCATTACTTTGAATAACAGCACCTGCTTCAATTGAAACATGGATTGTATTTGGAGTGTTTGGATCTACTGTAATCCAGCGAACGTGATGGGTGAAAGGTCTAGGCGGAAAAGCCCACGTATAAGAAGATAATAATGATTTCATATTTTTAAGTTCAGTCCACGTTTCACCGCCATTTTCTGAACGGAATAAAGCGCTCGGTTCTGTGCCGACATAAACGAGGCCATATCCATTAACTTGTTCATTTGAGCTTATCGTTATGGAAGTGATAGAGGAGTGCAGAATACCATCCTCTTTAGGGAAATCAAAGTAACGATAGGAATCTCCAATCGGTCTCCACGAATCCCCGCCATCGTCGCTTAACCATAAACCTCGTCCAAATGTTCCGCAATATACACGATTTTGTTGGAATGGATCAACTGCAATACAGGTAGGTTGCATATTTTGTAAGTGATATGTTGTTTCAAAGTGACCATATTGTTCTTTCACTACAACAAGTTCACGCTCCATACAGAGAAATAGTCTTTTCAATTTCGTCCCCTCCTTAAAAATTCTTTCTTTAGTAAACAATATGAAAATAAAAAAGAAGTAGTCTTGTTTTTATTTGAGAAAGAGGACTTGTTTGAAAAGTAGCGAAGTGTGTATACAGAGGAAGCGGGATAAAGCGGAATTTTAATCAGTGTGTGGGGCACCGTCACTGATTATGAGCCTTCACCAATCGGGCGTTAATTCGGGATAAAGATGGGGAGTTTGTTTCATACTAACATACAGATATTGCACTTAAAGGAGCATTCGTATGGGACATTCACATGATCACGGTCATTCTAACAATAAAAAGGCGTTACTAATTGCTTTCGTACTAACAACAAGTTTTATGATTGCTGAAGTAATTGGAGGATTTGTAACAAATAGTTTAGCACTACTATCTGACGCGGGGCATATGTTAAGTGATGCGGTATCTTTAGCTTTAAGTTTACTTGCGTTTAAGCTTGGAGAAAAAACAGCAACAGCTGCGAAAACATATGGGTACAAGCGAGTCGAAATGTTAGCAGCATTATGTAACGGTGTCGTTCTTATTGTCATTTCAGTATACATTTTTATTGAAGCAATACGCCGTTTTAAAGAACCGGTTGAGATTGCTAGTAATGGGATGCTCATTATTGCCGTACTTGGTCTATTTATTAATATTTTATCAGCTTGGATATTAATGAGAGGCGGAGATGTGAAGGGCAATTTGAATTTAAGAAGTGCTTTCTTACACGTATTAGGCGATCTATTAGGATCAGTCGGAGCGATTATTGCAGCGCTATGTATTAAATTTTTCGGATGGACTGCTGCAGATGCGATTGCTAGTATTCTTGTGTCTATTTTAGTCATTATTAGTGGGTGGCGTGTAACACGTGATACGGTCCATATATTAATGGAGGGTGCACCGCAGCACATAAATGTTGAAGAGGTAAAAAGTACATTATTAAATATTACGGTTGTAAAAGAAGTTCATGATTTGCATATATGGTCTGTCACATCTGATTTTCAAGTATTAACTTGCCATTTGATTATTAAAGATAATGAAACGCAAAGTGTATTAAAAGAGGCTACGGATGTATTAAAGGAAAAATTTCATGTAGAACATGTCACCATTCAAGTAGAAATAGATGGTGAGTTTAATCATGGTGAGACAACTTGCAAAGTATGAAAGAAAAAGGATAAGAAAATGTGTCATAACATTTTTCGCACGGCATACATATATATAATGTGGCCACAAATACTTTGTAAGGTAAATATTTCATGAAATTACTTTACTTATAAAGAGTCATCTTTTATAATCAAAAGTGGTAATTGATAAAGATTATCATTTTCAATGATCGTAGAAAGGAGTTTTTTAAAAGATGAGTAGTCAACTCCGTTTTGCTGTTGAAAATCGTAAGAGGCATTTAATCGATGAGTTAATTGGAGCAGGTGTGTTTAAAATTCGCGACCGACAATTATACGAGCTGTCTTTAGAGGAATTGGAAAAAGAGTACGAAGATATGGAAGATTATGCAGATATTCAGGCATAATTATATAGATTAGTAAAAGGTGAGCTGGTTACGATTGTATGTAACCAGCTCTATTAGTATTTCATAGAAATTATTTTTGATATTTCTTTCATTGGACGAAGCCAGTTTTGAGACATCATTAGTTCCATTTGTTTTTCGTCCTGTTTCTGCAGTGCTTGAATGATAGAATGATGTTCTTCAATAGATTGACTTGCTGGAACGAAGTTTTGGAAAAACAAATATTCAAGACGTAAAACGTGAAGTTGCATATTTTCTAGAAAGGGTTCAATATATTGGTTTTTAGCAATAGAAGAAATTGTATTGTGAAATTGTATATCTAGTTGTAAAGCTTGTTTTGCATTTTTGTTCTCTATAGAGCGCTGAAAGTCATCATTTATTTCAGAAAGTAGTTTCAAATCAACGTCTGTAATGTTTTGAAGTGCTTGCTTTCCTATAATAGAGTGAAGACCAGCCATCGTTTCATAAATGATAGGTATGTCGTCTAACTTAATAGGAGCAATTTTTGTTTTTTGCCCAGGTACCATTTCCACTAATCCAGAAAGTTCTAATATTTGAAGTGCTTCTCTTACAGGTGTTCTGCTTACTCCTAGTGCTTCAGCCAATTCCCCATCATTAATTTTTTCATCAGGCTGCAGTACACCTTCAATAATCCAATCTTGTAGTTGATTTAAAACGAGTGATTTTGCCGAAACTCTTCCTTGTTTTTTATAATTTTGAGGGATAGGCATAGTGAATTCAATCCTTTCATTGTATATTTTCCTTTTTCTCATGAACAAGCTTTAATTCGGGTTTCCCTTCATCAGGCTTTTGGCTTAAGATAAGCACCATTACAATGACACAAAGAGCCCCTAATAACTGAAAAGATTGAAACGGTACGTGTAATATAAGTACAGAAGAAATAATAGCTGCGAGTGGTTCTGTACATCCGAATAATGTCGTTTCTTTCGGAGTCAAGTATCGTATGCTGTCTAAGTATAAATAAAATGCAATAAGTGTCCCGAAAATGACGACAAATGTGATAAGCGGTAGGGTACTTAGTTTTACATATTTCATTGTTGATAATAAAATGAATTCTTTTGTAGAAATAAAGTGTAGGATTGTTACACCCATCCCCCCAATAATCATGCCCCATCCAACGATAACAGAGGAAGACCATCTTTCTAGTAATCCCTTTGAATATAAACTATAAAAAGCAAGAGATAATCCAGATAAAATACCCCAAATAATAGCTGGTGTAGAAACAGCCAAGTTATGAACAGATCCGTTTGTTAGTAAGAGAAAAGTTCCTACTAATGAAAGGGCAATTGAAATAAAATCAATTTTTGATGGACGAACGTTCCATTTGAAAAGTAAGTATACAGTGATAAATATAGGAGCTAAATATTGTAATAATGTTGCGACGGCGGCATTTCCTTCTTTAATAGAGGCAAAATACGTGTACTGTACAGCAAGCATACCGAATAGGCCAAACAAAATCATTTTAATAGCATCCGATTTTTGTTTCCATATGCCGAATATTTCTTTTTTTCTCGTTCCGAATGACGAAATAATGAGCAAGATAACGCCGGATATAAGCAATCGAATTGTAACTAACCATTCAGTAGAAACGTGTTCATATTGGAAAAGTTGTTGTGCAGCTGTCCCGGACAATCCCCATAAACAAGCACCAATTACAACCATAATGATTCCTTTTAAACGATTTGGATCCATATAGTTTTATTTCCTTTCTCTAAAAATAAATTTTGAATACAATATGCAATATATCACGAAATGCATAAAAATTAAACTGAAATTTCTGTTTTGTGAGACGGGGATTTTAGTAGTTCCAGTTATCTTTACGATATAAGTGATTAGGTTAAATAAAACGAGGCGAAATTATAAAATTAAATCATAATCAAGAAGATAAAAAAATAAAGATAAGAGTAATTTGGTTTGTTAAAAATATGTGTAGAAGGAGAAATGTGATGAGCTGGGTTACTCATAAACCAACATTTGAATTTGATCAATATAGTCCATATATTCGAATGAATTCTGCGTGGGTGGGACATTTAAACTTTGCTTATGATTTAGTACGATTTGAAAAGCCAGAAATATTAGTTGAGTTAGGTACACATTTAGGAGCTTCTTTTTTCAGTTTTTGCCAAGGCGTAAAAGATGGAGGATTATCTACAAAATGCTTTGCTGTAGATACTTGGGAAGGGGATGAGCATACAGGTCCATATGGAGAAGGTGTTTTTCAAATAGTGAGTAAATATACGGACATGAGTTATCCTCAAATAGGGAATTTAATTCGATCTACTTTTGACGAGGCGGTGGATCAGTTTCAAGATGGAACGATAAATTTGTTGCATATTGATGGTTATCATACGTATGAAGCAGTTTCTCATGATTATAAAACATGGTTACCGAAACTTGCGAATAACGGTATTGTTTTATTTCATGATATTGAGGTGAAAGGTCGAGACTTCGGCGTGTATAAATTTTGGGATGAGGTCAAAGCGAAATACCCTCATTTTCAGTTTGAGCATTCATATGGACTCGGAGTGTTGTTTCCGAAAGGTTGTAGCGATAAGTTTGTGGAAATACTAAAAAATAAAGAAGAAATACAAAATATGTATAAATAAAAGTGGAGCATGCATCATTTTAATGATGTGTGCTTTTTTGCGTGGGGAAAAATGGTAGCCCTTAAAAGATGGGGAATAGTAAAAAGTTTTGTTGTGGCAAATATTAAAAAGGTTATTTTTGGATTGTTCTATATAAAAAATGTAACATTTTTTATATTTTCCATTGCGAAAAGTAACATCTACTTTTACAATAGAAAAGGTGTCCAATATATTATACTGGAAAAATAAATCGAAATAATATGAAAATTTTGTTTTGTCTTCGCTAATTGTATATTACATACATGTAAGACGACATACGTCATGTTATCGACTTGTAAGGAGAGAAAAAAATGAAAAGTGTAAGATTACCATCGATGCTAGAAATCATAGTTCTTTTATTACTATTTCTTGCTGTTGTCTTTTCCTTCCAAACGATTTTTGATCTCCCAATTCAATTAGCGCTATTTATTTCTTGGTTTTTAGTAATTGCGCTTGGATTAAGATTAGGATTTCGTTATCAAGAATTGCAAGATGCAATTACGAAAGGGATTTCTAACGGATTAGAAGCAATACTGATTTTAGTTGCAGTAGGTGCTTTAATTGGAACATGGATTGCTGGTGGCGTTGTACCAACATTAATCTATTATGGATTAGAGTTTATTCACCCTAGCATATTCTTACTGGCAACATTAATTATTTGTTCGATAACTTCTATCGCGACAGGAACATCATGGGGAACAGTAGGAACAGCTGGTATTGCTATGATGGCAATTGGTGAGGGACTTGGATTACCACTTCCGCTTGTTGCTGGTGCAGTTCTTTCAGGAGCTTATTTCGGTGACAAATTATCACCACTTTCTGATAGTACAGTTCTTGCAGCTTCTATGGCGAAAGTAGATGTTATTGCTCACGTTCGAGCTATGCTCGTATTAGATGTTCCGGCTTATATTATTACTAGCATTATGTTTACTGTAGCTGGTTGGATGTATGGCGGCGATAATGTAGATTTGAATCGAGTAGAGTTTTTAAAAGAAGCTTTATTAAAGCAATTTGATATTAAAATATGGATGCTTGTTCCAGCGGTTATTGTTATCGTTCTATTAGCGATGAAGAAACCGTCTATGCCGACAATTGCAATGGGAGCTTTAATTGGTGCAATTTGGGCAACTCTTTTCCAAGGCATGAACTTTGGAGAGGCGATTGGAACAGCGTATAACGGATTCTCAATTCAATCTGGTGTTGAGTTTGTTGACAAGTTATTAAACCGTGGTGGAATTAACGGTATGCTTGGCTCAGTGGCCGTTATTATTTTCGGCTTAGGATTTGGTGGATTACTTGAAAAACTAGGTGTTTTAAAAGTAATCGTATCAAAATTTGAGAAGAAATTAAATTCTGCAGGTAATGTAACATTGTCTACATTAATCGTGGCATTTTTAGCGAATATATTTGGTTGTGCGATGTACGTATCACTAATTTTAACACCGAAAATTATGGAAGATAGCTATGATAAATTAAAAATAGACCGACGTGTATTAGCACGTAACTCAGAAGTAGGTGGAACGTTAACTTCAGGTATGGTTCCATGGTCTGATAATGGTATTTTTATGGCTGGTATTTTAGGTGTAGCAACGTTCTCATACGTTCCGTTTATGTGGTTAAGCTTTGTATCATTAATTTTGGCGGTTATTTACGGATATACAGGCAAATTCATCTGGTATGTAGATGACGTTGAAAAAGGAAAGCAAGTATCATAAAAAAATACCTTCTGCGATGGCAGGAGGTATTTTTTTTATATATACGAGTGAGAATCCTTATCATCTGGGTGAAAGTCTGTTAATATAAGAAATGTAGGTATTTTATTTTCAAGGGGATGAAAAAATGGAGTACAGAATTGAAAGAGATACAATAGGAGAAATAAAAGTTCCAGCTGATAAATTATGGGCAGCACAAACACAACGTAGTAAAGAAAATTTCCCGATTGGAACAGAGCAAATGCCGCTTGAAATTGTAAAAGCGTTTGCGATTTTAAAAAAGAGTGCAGCACTTAGCAATCAAAAATTAGGAAAGCTATCAGAAGAAAAAGCAGAAGCAATTGTGGCAGCAGCTGACGAAGTGATTGCAGGGAAATGGAATGAACATTTTCCACTTGTCGTATGGCAAACGGGTAGTGGTACACAGTCAAACATGAATGTGAATGAAGTAATTGCAAATCGAGGGAATCAAATTTTGAAAGAGAAGGGATCTGACGTACATATTCATCCGAATGATGATGTGAACATGTCTCAAAGTTCAAATGATACATTTCCAACGGCGCTTCATGTAGCATGTGTGATCGCAGTAGAAAATCATGTATTACCAGCCATTACGAAATTAAAAGAAACGTTAGCAGAAAAAGTAACTGCATTTGAACATATTATAAAAATTGGCCGTACACACTTACAAGATGCAACGCCTTTAACATTAGGACAAGAAATTAGCGGATGGCACCGTATGCTTGAAAAAACAGAGCGTATGATTGCTGAGAGTAATACATATATGAAAGAGCTTGCAATTGGTGGTACTGCTGTTGGAACAGGTATTAATGCTCATCCTAAATTTGGTGAGATGGTGTCGGTGGAAATTAGCCAATTTACAGGAAAGCAATTTATTTCTGCACCAAATAAATTCCACGCATTAACGAGCCATGATGAAGCTGTATATACGCATGGTGCATTAAAAGCATTAGCAGCTGATTTAATGAAGATTGCTAACGATGTACGCTGGCTGGCAAGCGGTCCGCGTAGTGGTCTAGGAGAAATTATTATTCCGGCAAATGAGCCAGGAAGCTCTATTATGCCAGGTAAAGTAAATCCAACGCAAAGTGAAGCGTTAACGATGGTTGTAGCGCAAGTGATGGGAAATGACGCAACAATCGGATTTGCTGCGAGCCAAGGTAATTTTGAGTTAAACGTATTTAAACCTGTTATTGCATATAACTTCTTACAATCTGCTCACTTATTAGCTGATGCAATTGTTTCATTTAATGATAATTGTGCAGTGGGTATTGAAGCAGATGAAGAAGTAATTAAAGAGAATGTGAATCGTTCATTAATGCTCGTTACAGCATTAAACCCGCATATCGGATATGAAAATGCAGCGAAAATTGCGAAGCATGCTCATAAAGAGGGGTTAACGTTAAAAGAGGCAGCATTGCAATCTGGACTACTAACAGAAGAGCAATTTGATGAAATTGTAGATCCGAAAAAAATGATTGCTCCGAAAGAGTAATAAAAAAGCCAAGATTCTTTGTTTAGAATCTTGGCTTTTTTGATATATATTTGTATGTCTTCTGTTTGTATTACTGCAATTGCCAAAATATATTATTTGTTAGCAGGACTATTCAATACTTTCATTTGTGGACAGTTTTCTTTTAAGAGTTCAATGAATTTTTCTTCTTCTTTGGGTACGAAAGTTGTCACAGAGTCAAATAAATTGTAATGGATTTCTAATTGCTGCCTAGTCCACTTTTCAGAGTGAAGTGTTTTGCCAGAGAATTTAACGTGACGAATATCTTCAAATGGAATTTCAGTATGAAATACAAAACCATGTTTTACGATAAGGGATGCTTCCGTTACGTTGTAGTGAGAGAAATAGAAAGAAGAAAGGTTCACGATATTTAAAAGCATCATGAGAGTGAAAAAAATAGAACTTTCATTTTGGAAGAATAGTGAAACGAGAAAAATACTGATAAATAATGTAATGAAAATGACGTGAAATGGATTCTTTTTCGCTTTAAATTTCAAGTTAGTCACCTCGGTATACGTGTACTGTAACTAAATTAAATCATAACATCGTAATAAAACGTGTGAATATGCAGAATTGCATATTCACACGTTTTATTATTCATGTAAAATTTCTTGATGGGGATAAATTCAAAGGAAGTTTTGTATAGTGGAGTGGCATGAAGTGACTTACAAGAATAGAAAGTTAGCGATAGTCATAATTAGTTGTATGATGATTTTGGGTAGTTGTGCTAATACATTTGTTGAAGATCGAAACCTAAAGCATATATTCGTACAGGTAAGTAAAGTTTTACTAGAGATTGCAAATAGAATATATAATGGGTAAAAGGTGTTTTCGTATATGGAAACACCTTTTTTGTAGTTAAAATGGAATGCTAAAGTTTTGGAATGATTGAGTACCGGTTCCATGTTGAACGAGGTTGTTATCATTTAAATATTGAATAACGTATTTTACTTCTTTCAATTAGAAATTCACTTATTACATACATTCTCTGTTCATTGCTTTAAGTCCTACTATAGGATTATCTAGTAGACGTTTTAATAAAAGTTTATAAAATGGGCAAACGAAACATTGAAATGTTTATTTACTGTATGTTAAGATGATGAAGTGATAGTAAACGTTATTGGAAAATGTCTATTTTTAGATAAACATTTTAAAGGAGTGTTTAGTGTGAGTGATATTTCAGAGAAGTTTTGGGATGCTTCGGTTGAGGAATTGAAGAAAGGGTATGTATTTGAAGCGGAAGCAGAGGAATATATTTGTTTAGCTTGTGGAGAAGCATTTATTAAGGGAGTTATTTATCAAGATAATCAAGTTTTGTATGAAGCTGAGAAGTTTGTACAAGTGCATGTGCAAAATGAACATACGTCTATGTTTGATTATTTATTAAATCTTGATAAGAAGTATACGGGCTTAACGGATTTGCAAAAGAAAATGGTTCAGTTTTTCCATATGGGGCTGAATGATAAAGAGATTGTAAAAGAGATGGATGGCGGAAGTACTTCAACCATTCGCAATCATCGATTTACACTTCGAGAGAAAATGAAGCAAGCGAAAGTGTTTTTAGCTTTAATGGAACTGTCAGAAGAAAAATCAAAAGTACAAACGAAATTTGTACCTATTCATAGAACAGCGACGATGGTAGATGATCGCTACAATATTACGGAAGAAGAAAATGATGAAGTATTAAAAGCACATTTTACAGAAGGATTAGATGGACCGCTTTCTAAATTTCCGAAAAAGCAAAAGCGTAAATTAATTATATTACGCCATTTAGTGACGAAGTTTGATAGTAATAAAAAGTACACTGAGAAAGAAGTAAATGTTGTCATAGAAAGTGTATATCCGGATTTTGTAACGTTAAGAAGATATTTAATCGAATATGGGTTTTTAGATAGAACAGCTGATGGAAGCCAATATTGGGTGAAGTTATAATCATACGGAAAAGAAAGTGAATAGAAGCACATTATTATAACAACTATACAAAGAGATAGAAGTTGAAAAATAGATTTTTAATAAAAGGAGAAATGAAATTTGAAACCACCTACAGATAACAATAAAGAAGGTGCGGAGTCACATAAGTTAGAAAGTGAGAGTAAACCGATTTGGAAGTCGATGTCCATGTTTTTAGTACCGTTACTATTAAGTAATGTATTACAATCGATTGGACAATTATTCGGTATGGTAGTAGTAGGAAGATGGCTTGGAGTTAATGATTTAGCAGCCATATCAGCATTCTTCCCTCTATTTTTCTTACTCGTTTCATTTGTAATTGGTATTGGTTCAGGTAGTTCTATTTTAATTGGTCAGGCGTTTGGCGCTAAAAACGAAGATCGTTTAAAAGCTATCGTTGGTACGACGCTGACATTTACATTTATTATTGGAGTTGTGTTGGCGATAGTAGGCAGTATTTTTGCAATGGATATTATGCGCCTTATGGGAACGCCAGAAAATATTATTGAAATAAGTGTACATTATGCACGTATATTATTTATATCGATGCCAGTATTATTTTTATATTTCGCATATACAACATTTATGAGAGGTACAGGAGATTCTAAAACGCCATTTTACTTTTTAATTGTAAGTACAGCACTAAATATGATCTTATTACCAATTCTTATTTTTGGATGGTTAGGAGCTCCGAAATTAGATGTGTATGGAGCAGCGTATGCTTCTGTTATATCTACAGTTATTACGTTTATTGTCATGTTGGTGTATTTAAAGAAGAAAAATCACCCACTACAATTAGATAGTACGGTAAGGAAATATCTTCGCATGGATGGGGAGTTATTGAAGCTATTGCTACGACTCGGTATTCCGGCGAGTATTAATATGATATTAGTTTCATTATCTGAAATTGCGGTCATCGCGTTTGTAAATCGTTACGGTTCGGATGCAACAGCAGCATATGGCGTCGTGAATCAAGTTGCAAGTTATGTACAAATGCCAGCAGTTAGCCTCGGTATTACAGTTTCTATTTTTGCAGCACAATCAATTGGTGCAAATCAATTTGATCGATTGCAGAAAGTTGTGAAGGCCGGAATTATTATGAACTATGTCATCGGTGGTGTGCTAATATCTCTTATTTACTTGTTCTCAAGAGACATACTATCACTATTTTTAACGAGTCAAACTACAATTGATATTGCTCACAGCCTAGTTATGATCACATTATGGAGCTATTTAATTTTTGGTCATGCGCAAATTATTAGTGCGACAATGCGAGCAAGTGGTACAGTATTATGGCCAACTGTTATCGGCGTTGTATCAATTTGGCTTGTTGAAGTACCCGTAGCGTATTACCTTTCTTACCATACAAGTCTCGGGATAGAAGGGATATGGATTGGGTACCCAGCAGCCTTTATTGTCAGCTTAATTTTACAGTATGCATATTATAAGCTTTCATGGCAGAAGAAACGAATTACACGATTAGTGAGCTAAATCATGCAAATGTCCCTAAGTTATTATACTTAGGGACATTTTTGGTAAGTGTAGGTTTATAAATAGCTTTTTAAAGTGATATCAAAATGTTGTCTAATGAGTTTGTTATCACTCATATAAAACTCCCACGCTTTTTCAGGTTCGCCGATAATTTCAAAAGACTCTTCTGTAATATATAAAGCGCAATTATCCTCTAGTGCAATTCCTTCTATATTACCTTGATGATTTTGTAAAAAGGTATGGAAGGCGTTCATTCTATTTAATTGATTATAATGTGGACAAAATCTTTTGTTCACAATCCCCCAGCCATTGCTCTCTATATAACCAGAATCTTCATAATCTGAGCGGATACTAGAGGTGAACCAACACATAGCGCCGGCGCTACACCCTGCAATGAGCGTTCCTTGTTGCAAAGCAAATAATAATTTTTCATCTAGTTTAAGTTCTTTCCATTGTGTAAGCATGTGAATATAGTTTCCGCCACCGAGATAAATTAAATCAGCCGATTGAATCATTTCGTCTATTTCATATTTAGAAGGTGTATCGGCTATAGTACGTAAAATTTGTACTTCACAGTGTAATTGTTTTTCGAACGTATCTAAAAATAGTTTTATATAGCTTTCATCATCATGACTTGCTGTAGGAATGAATAGTACTTTTGGATACTGTTTATTTGTTAATGCTATAAGTCGTTCATTAATAGGCGAGTGATTTGAATCTTGTAAGTCACCGCCACCAATGACAGCTAATTTCATAGTAAAGCACCACCTAATCATTTTCGTTATATAAAAATTCGATAGAAGAGACTTACATTCCTTCTCTATGTAATGAATAAGTAGAAAATGTAGTTTCAGTATATCGGAATAGTAAAGGTGGCGAGGGTTGATAAAAGTTTCACTTTATCGATATATAATACTTCATACTATTGTTTCAAAATATGGAAACAATATGTTTAAATAGATATAATAAAGCATGAATTCATATTGAATTAGTGCTTATACTTTAAAAAAGAATCGGAAATAATAGAGATTTTACAAATGAGTTTTTACTTTTAATAGGAACTTGTATTACAATATGGTAAAATTATTTCAATATATTTATTTAATATAAAAATACAAAGAGGGAGCGTGAAAAAAGTGGATTTTCGATTTGAATTTACAACGAAGGTGAAAGAATACTTAGATGATGAGAAGGATGAAAAAATAATAAAAGATGGACATAGAGATATCATTTTTCAGTATTTATACCCATTAGAGAGTGAAATTGGCATTTATAAAAATCCTAACTTTACTTTTTTGGCATCAGGAAGACGCTCGCATATCGTATTAGAAAACATTGAATTTAAAACAGAGGTAAATGTAAAAAGTAACATCATTGAAATTACAAAAATAGTGGATAATGTCGTTATTCCGTTAGATACGATTGTAGTAAAAGATCGGGAATTATTTGCACTTGGACGTAATGAGAAGTTTAGTGTGCAAATATTAGAGCAGTATCTCTTTGATACATTTGGAGAGAAATTAGGTTTACGATGAATAGAACGGGGTACTGATTTATAGGTAGTGAATTTTAGTGCATATCATTCGTGTTTGACCTTTCATTTAATTTATACTACAATTCGTAGTGTGAAAGGAGCCGTACTATGTTTACTCAAAACTATAAGTTAAATGAGCAAGGGTTAAATCATTTCTTTGGACCGCTTGAAGCGAAAATTATGGAGATTGTCTGGTCTACCGAGGGTATTACGATTAAAGAAGTGCAGCAGAAATTAAGTGAAGAATCACCTGTGAATTTTAATACGGTCATGACAGTTATGAACAGGTTAGTAGAGAAATTCCACTTAGAAAAACAGACTGTGAAAAGAAGTGGTATATATCGTGCTGTGCAAACAAAAGAAGAATTCTTATCCAATCAAACGAAGAAAATGACACAGGAATTGATGGGGGAATTTGGAGATTTAGTTGTAAATCATATGCTTGATGAGTTAGAGCAGGCTGATCCGACTTTAATAAAAAAATTAGAAGACAAATTGAATCAGTTAAAAAAAGAGGATCAATGAAATGAAATGGCAAATGCGTAAAATCATATTGTTAGCAGTAATTGTTAGTACTCTCTTTTTCAGTTTGTTAGTGTATTACGTTACATATCCATTTCTATTTCAAAATAAGGCGTTCTTTCTTTCAAAGTTTTGCTTGTTTCATTTAGAACAACATATGAAGGAATTATCGCTCATTCGTATTATAATTGCTGGATTACTATTACTTACTGTACTCATAGTATGCAAAAGAATTTGGCGACAGTTTTTCTATAGTAAAAAATTACAAAAAGTACTTATCCCTTTCATTCGAAAAGGAAAACAAATATATATATTGCCGACCTCGGAAGTTGCGGCATTTACAATTGGGTTATTTCGTCCGAAAGTTGTCATGTCAGAAGGGATGCTTCAAACATTTTCAGATGAAGAAATGGATGCAATTATTTTTCATGAAGAATATCATCAAAATAATCGAGATCCGTTAAAATTATTTTGTTTTACGTTATTAGCAGAAGGAATGATATACATCCCGATATTAAAAGGGCTATTGCAACGCTATCATGTGTATCAGGAGTTAGCTGCAGATAAATATGCAATGCGAAAAATGAAATCTAAATTCGAGTTAGGTAGCGCATTATTAAAAATAATTAAAATAAAGACAATCGAAAATCGATGTGTGACAGCTTCATTTGCAAAAACAGCAATAAATTTACGAATCGAGCAAGTGTTAAATGAAAAAGTCGTAAAGCTTAATATTCCATTACATACGAATTCGGTATATGTAACATTAGCTTTATTCTGTATATCGGTTGTACTTATTGTAGGAGAGTGCATATAGCCTCTTTTTTTAAGAATCAACACTACTCATTGTAGTGTATTTAGGGGGAATAAAATGAATGCAGCAGATTTAACAATTTGGCTTGTAGCTGGGGCAGGGGTATTGTCATTTATATCACCGTGTTCTTTACCGCTATATCCATCTTATTTATCATATATTACAGGTGTATCTATTCAAGATTTAAAAGATAATCGTGGAATGATGCAAAAATCAGCGATTATGCATACCGTATTTTTTATGATCGGATTTTCGGTAATATTTTATGCGTTAGGTTTATCGGTAAGTTGGATTGGAATAACATTTTCATCTAACCAAAAATTAATTCAACAAATTGGCGGGATTTTCATTGTTTTGATGGGGCTGTTTATGACAGGTTTGTTTCAGCCTAAGTGGCTTATGGCAGAGAAAAAGGTACAGTATAGAAGTAAATCGACTGGATATATTCGCTCAATTTTAGTCGGTATGACATATGCAGCCGGTTGGACGCCATGTGTTGGACCGATATTTTCAGCTGTACTCATGCTTGGGGCGACGAATCCTGAAGGTGCACTTCTTTATATTACAGCATATAATCTTGGGTTTGCGGTTCCGTTTTTCGTAATGGCATTCTTTATTGGAAAGGTAAAATGGATTGTTACATATGCCAATGTCATGATGAAAATTGGCGGAGGAATGATGATTATAACAGGTATTTTACTGTATACAAATCAAATGACGAAAATTACAGCATTCTTTATTCGCCTATTCGGTGGATTTACTGGTTTTTAAAAATGAGGAGGAAGAAAAGTGAAGAAACTAATTGCGATTATACTAGCCGGGGCACTAATTTGGGCCGGAGTGAACTTTTATAATACAAAAAAAGAAGAAAAAGAAAGAAAAGCAAAACAAGCGGAGTTACAAGAAACAGAAGTATTACCACAAGTAGGATTTAAAGCGCCAAACATAACATTAAAAGGATTAGACGGGAAGCTGCATTCGTTAAATGATGCAAAAGGAAAACCATACCTTATTAATTTTTGGGCATCATGGTGTGGCCCATGTGAAATGGAGGCACCTGACTTAGTTCATTTGTATGATAAATATCAAAAGGATGTTGAAATTTTTGCGGTAAATGCGACAATTGGAGATCCAGTACAAGAAGCGAGCGCATTTGCAGATCATCACGGATTTAAGTTTCCTGTTTTACTAGATATGGACGGAGTAGCTGGATTAGATTATAAAGTATTTTCGTTACCAACGACATTTTTTGTTAATAAAGATGGGATTATCGTAGAGCAAGTACGAGGTGTATTACCTCCAGATCAATTAGAAGAGAAATTTAAGAAATTAATTGAGAGTTAAGGGGATTTTGTATTGATGGAGTGGATCGTGAGGTTACAACCTGTATCTCTTATAATTGGAAGTCTATTTGGATTTATGTTGATGAAACGAAAGATGAAGAACGAAAGTGTACCATATGAAAAAATGATGGATGCAGTAACAAATGCTTTTCTAATCATTGTATTTGTATGGAAATTTGCACCGGCAATTATAAATCCAGTATGGGCTTTTAAATCGCCATTGCAAGCATTATTAGCTATAGGAAGTATGAAGCATATTATAGCAGGCTGTGTAATTGCGAGTGCATATATTGTTTGGAAAAGTAAAAAGGAGCAATTTTCGTTTCGTATTTTACTTGATGCATTGCCTATTGGGCTATGTATGAGTATTATTTTTTATTTTCTATTCCACCACAAAATAGGTGTACAAACGACACTGCCTTGGGGTGTGAAAATATATGAATCTAAATTTTTATATCATCCCATTTTCGTATATGAAATCATCCTTGGCCTTTGTATACTGGGCTTGTTATGGATGAAAAATGAAAGATTAGGAAATGGAAAGAATATAAGTGTTTTTCTAATAGTTGAGGGGTTTGCTCATATCATTATGTCGCTTGTTAGTGAACAAAATTCGGTTCTATTTGGTTTATCAGCACAGCAAATAATGAGCTTTTTTGTTATTAGTTTAGGAATTTTGTTGGTGCCGAAAAAATAAGAGGTATGCATGTATGAAATTTTCATACATGCATACCTCTTTATAATTGGGATTGTGAGCTTTTTTGAAAAAAATGAATGGTCTTCTTCCATGAATCAATACTAGCAAAAGCGTTATCTTTTTTGCTCCCCTGGTTATAATTTATTCTTAAATAAGGGATGCCGATAGAATGTCCAGCCCCTTTATATACGAGTTGTTTATAAAAATGAGGAGAATGAAATGTATCCAATCTATCAATCGCTTTTTTTGATAATCTTACAATATCAGCTTCATCTTCTTCACCAGCAATTAGCAATACATCCCCATCAATTTTTTCAACTGGTATAGTAGCATTTTCTACAACTTCAGAATTTGAAGTTAAAGCGTTATACCACTTTCTATATGGCATTCCCCTATGTTCTTCAAACATTTTACGACATTCGAGTGCGATGGAAATGGGATTTTCAGGAGACGCATACGGTAATGCTTTCCCTTTAAAGGTCCAAGCAGGAGGTAATGTTGTAACATTAGACCACGGTACAATCCCACTTAATGCAATAGCTGAACCGTTTAGAGAAGTAACAGCTTTTAGTTCATGGAAAAGGCATGCTGATAAAAGGGCTAGTTCACTTCCTCGAGAGGTCCCATGTATACCTAACCAATTGTTGGTGACTTCTTCTCGTTGTTTCATCCACTCAATGGCTGTTTTTATGTATTCAAGGGGAATTTCTACAAGTTGTTTTGGTAGATTATCGATTCCGAAATAAGCGAGGGCGAGTACTGAAAAATTATGTGATGCAAGTAAAGCGGAAAGGTATTCATTTAATCCACCCTCTGAACCGCCGAGTACAATAATTCCTGGATACGCTTTCTTATTTTCGTTGTAGAAATAAGTAGCGACCAACCCATTTTCTCTAATTGGATACCGAACGATTTGTTTTGATTTCCATAATCTTGATATGTTTATTTCATCAATAATAGATCCATTAATTTCAAGTGATAAAGTTAAGTTTTGAGGCGACAGTGGATTCTTATCATTTTGCGTAGACTCGTAATGTTCGCCTATTTTAATAATGTCTAAGGACCAAAACAATCCCATTCCATCAATCCCTGTATAAGAGCCATTAATGGGTGCTTGTTCAGTAAGGTTTACATTACCGTCTTTAGTTGCAATAAAGGTAGCATTTGATTCTAAATATATATCATGTATTCCCTCGGCAATTCTGGAGGCTCTTATTGTTACTTCTTGTAAAGGTTCTAATCCAGTTATATAAATTTGAATGGGAGAATCAATTAATGAGATTGACGAACTAACATGAATACGGGGTTTCGTTTTTTTGTGAATACTCATTTCATAACACCTCAATATAAATTATATATAACAAGTTTTCTACGAATAACAAAATAGACCTCTACTGTAAATAGAATTTTATTAATATGAGGAGTAGTTTCCTGCTTATTAAATAAGAAGGATAATCCATGTTTTACAAAGATTATCCCGTTTTTCTTAAATGTATTAAAAAATCGGCGGAGTAACAGAAAATAAAACAATGGCATTTTTCTCGAATTGATTTACCCATTTATGCTTTAAATAAGCGGGTATTTTTACGCTATCACCCGTTTCTAAAGTGTACTCTTCTTCGTTTAAATGTAATGTAATTATCCCATCTAATACAAATGCTAATTCTTCACCTTTATGTTCTAGTACATTTTCTGATGAAGCTGTATTCGGCGGAACAGTCATAATTGCTGTTGCTAAATTCCCTGTAAAATCAGGTGATAACAATTCATATGATAAATTATCGATAATCATTTTTTTTCGTTTATGAGAACGTACAATTAAATCGTCTGTATTTGTATCTTCAAGTAAAAAGCTAAATGTTGGAACATCTAACGCTTTTGCGAGTACTTTTAATGTTTGGATAGAAGGGTTAGCAGACCCACGCTCAATTTGACTTAACATAGAAGGTGTAATACCTGCCATCGTTGCTAGTTCTTTACTCGTTAAACCTTTTTCTTTTCTTTGCTTTTCAATCTTTTTACCGATATCTATATTTTCCATGATTAAAGCTCCTTACCATTTATTTAATTATATTTAAATAAATTAAATTAAAATTAACTAAAGCGAATAATTTATGTTAAACTATATTAAAATTAATTTAATTATAATTTATTAAATCGTAAGCTACAAGTTGATGAGGAGGAAGAGAAATGAAGGAAATAGAGAAATTAAAAGAGGAATATCCACTCTTAAATAAATTAATCGCAACAGAAGAAGTGTTTTGGGTGAATCCGAACATGGAAAAGTATGAAACGGCAATAAAAGATTCGCCACTGAATGAAGAGAATGTAAAAGATGCGGAAGAGAGGTTAAAGCGTTTTGCACCATATATTGCAAAAGTTTTTCCTGAAACGAAAGAAACAGGCGGCATAATTGAATCACCCTTACTAAAAATCCCTTCAATGAAACAAGCTTTAGAGAAACATTACGAGCAACCTATTTTAGGGGGATTATTATTAAAATGTGATAGTCATCTTCCGATATCAGGGTCAATTAAGGCTAGAGGCGGCATTTATGAAGTGTTGAAGCACGCTGAACAATTAGCATTGCAGCATGGTATGTTAACAGAAGAAGCTGATTACTCTATTTTAGATAGTGATACATGTAGAGAGTTTTTTGCAAAATACTCAATTGCGGTAGGTTCTACAGGTAATTTAGGGCTAAGTATTGGGATTATGAGTGCGAAACTAGGTTTTAATGTAACTGTTCATATGTCAGCAGACGCAAAAGAATGGAAAAAAGATTTATTAAGAAGTAAAGGTGTAAACGTTATTGAGTATGAAGCTGATTATAGTAAAGCAGTAGAAGAGGGGCGTCAGCAAGCAGATGCAGATCCTAGCTGTTATTTCGTAGATGATGAAAACTCCCATGATTTATTTTTAGGATACGCAGTAGCGGCATCGCGATTACAAAAGCAATTAGAAGAGTTAGAGATTATAGTAGATGAAGATCATCCTTTATTCGTTTACCTTCCGTGCGGAGTAGGAGGCGGACCTGGCGGCGTCGCATTTGGTTTAAAGTTATTGTATAAAGACAACGTGCACTGTTTCTTTGCAGAGCCAACACATTCACCATCTATGTTACTCGGTTTAATGACAGGACTTCATGATAAAATTGCCGTTCAAGATATCGGGATTGATAATGTAACAGACGCGGACGGACTAGCGGTAGGAAGACCGTCTGGATTTGTCGGTAAAACGATGGAACCATTTTTGAGTGGAAATTACACAGTAAGTGATGAAGAGTTATATAGATTGTTGAAAGAACTAGCTGATACAGAAAATATTTATTTAGAGCCTTCAGCTTTAGCTGGTATGATAGGGCCAGTGAAAGTGTGTACAGAAGATGAGTATTTACAAAAACAACAGTTAACAGAGAAGATGAAGGAAGGTACTCATATTGTGTGGGGAACTGGTGGTAGTATGGTTCCAGAAGATGTGATGAATGGATATTATAAAACAGGTGAGTCATTAACAATATTAGAAAAATGAGGCTAATTGTGGCCTCATTTTTTATTTATATGACATATGTATTATTATAAATTCTTTGTTATTTTCGCATTAGTTCATTATAGTATAGATATAAAGAACGAATATCAAATAAATATAACAAAAAAGCTTTATTTTACATAATAAGAGGATGTGTATACGATGTCATTACAGACTAAATATATAGCGGGTATTTCGCTTGGGGTTATGGGAGTAGGTTTTGCGGCTTCTATCCCGTTTCAAGGAACGGTAGCTGGAGAGATTATTCAAGGGGGATTTGAAGCTGGGTTAGTTGGCGGACTTGCGGATTGGTTCGCGGTTACAGCACTATTCCGTCATCCGATGGGAATTCCAATTCCTCATACAGCGTTATTACCTAAAAATCGTAAACGAGTAACGAAGGGGCTCATTCATACGTTAGAAAATGAGTGGCTAACGAAAGAAAGTATTACGAATAAAGTAACAGAAATGCAGTTAGCGCAAATGGTGCTACAAATTGCTGAGAGAGAAATGCAGTCTGACGCTGTGAAAAAAGGGATTGTAACGATTGCGGAGAAAGCGATTGTAACAATAGATACGGAAAAATTAGCGGTTATTATTGAAAAAGAATTAAAAACGTATTTGAATACAATCAATACAAGTAACATTTTACAAGTGCTTGTTGATCAATTAGTTGTGCAAGAATATGATGAAAAGACACTTGATTACATTTTAGTAAAAGTGAAAGATTGGACAGCGCAAGATGAAGCACGATACCAGCTCGGAAGCTTAGGTATGAAGGCGATGGAAAACATAAAAGTAGATGGATTTTTACAGTTTACTTTGAAATCGTTTATGAATATTGTAGATGAAGATAAAATTGGCGGTATTTTGCAGAAATTCATTATTAGCAATATTAACAGCTTACAAGATGCAGATAATAGCACAAGACAACTTATATTATCGAAAATTCGTCAAGAAATTATAAATGTAAAAGAAAATGAAGCGTTACTACAAGAATTAGAAAATTGGAAAGAGAAATGGATTGCCAATTGGAATGCTACTGACAAAATTAAAGAGATGCTGGAGCAAGTACAACAAAGGGCAATTACTTTTGTGAAAAATGCAGAATTTACGGATAAATATGTTATTCCATTTTTACAAACACAAATGAATAAAATAAAAGAAGATGAACAAACTGTTCAAAAAATAGAAGAGTGGTTACAAAAACAAGTTGTCACACTTGTTGAAAAGAATCATTCGAAAATCGGAAAACTTGTACAAGAAAACCTTGATAAGTTAGATGATAAAACGTTAATCGAAATGATTGAAAATAACGTCGGTAAAGATTTACAGTGGATCCGAGTAAACGGGGCTGTTTGCGGATTTATGATTGGATTAGTGTTAGAAGGAATTAAAGCGATTATATGAGAAAAACCTTCCACAATTGTGGAAGGTTTTTATTTTTCAATTATACTCATATTGATATTATAAGCTTTTTCAATATTTAACTTGTACGTCCCGCTGCCTGTTTTAATCGAATTTTTATACCAATGTTCTTGCTCGTTGAATTCTGGATTTTCTTCTGAAGAATTATTTTCTTTTTTCGTTAAATCTTCAACTTGTTCCCAAGGTGTGTTTCCGTGTGCTTCTTTTTTGTTTGTTACGGCGATTACAGATACATCGCTTTCTTTCGTTAAATGAACAGATACATGTGAACTTTCTTGTACAAACCAATTATTTTGTAATTGACCTGGATAAAGGGATAGTTCGTTATTTGAAGCACGAACTTCTACATTTTTATTTTGCGGAAGAACGAGTGTCGGTTTGACCTGTGGTGCTGAATTCCATAACGTATGTTGAACTGGTAAAGATTTTAAAGTAATATACATCGTTTCCCCTGCTGTTTGAACTGAAAGGAAATCTTCTTGTTTTAAATTGAGTTTTTCATTAGCTTTCGTCGTTATTTCATATGTTCCAAGAAGGTGAATTTGATTTGTATCATTTCCCTCTATTGTTAGAGGGTACTGTCCTGCATCCACTACAATTTTTTTGATAGATTCAGGTATATCAAGTTGTCCACTTGGAATATTACTCGTTTGGCGAGTGGTATGAATAGAATGACGAACTTCATCTAGTAATCCAGTTGATAATAAACAGTAAAAAGAAATTCCAACGCTTCCTAAAACGCCGATAAAGAAAATACTAAAAATATCATATTTAATAAAGGATTGTTCCTTCTTAGAAAATAGAAGGTATAGTAAAATTTCCACGCCAAGTATAATAAGTAAAACAGGCCACCATGCTGTTAAGGAATCTAATACCTCAGTCCCTTTTATAACTGAAAATAGTAAGAAGCAACCTAATGAAATAATAGAAAGCCCCATTGAAAATGTTCCAACGCGCCATGTTCTCATTCTTTTGTACCACCTTTGTTTTCTTTATTTCCAAGTAACAATTTAAAGCCGCCACCAATTAAGAGGAGTGCAACGATAGATGTTTGGAAATAGCGATAATATAGCTCGCTAAGATGAATGTTAAATATAGTTGCAAAGTAATCATTCAAAATAGGAAGGAGTGTTTGATCTAATAAATAATAACCACCGAGTGTAATTAACCCAATACCGATCCATCTTTGATGATTGATAAAATAATCAATGATAGGTTCGTCATGTACACGTTCTTTTCCATACTTTGCAGTTTGCTGTAAAGCGTCAAAGAAGCTGTAGAACCAAATGATTGGAACTAAAAATAAAAACGCAGAAAGTCTTAATAAATCGAGTAAATATATTGAAAGTAAAAAGGCTGCCATAAGCTGAAGGCCGCGGCGTTGTAAACCTAAATACATATGTCCTGCTCCGGGGAACATCGCTAAAATAGAAGCGAATGTTTTATTCTTCTTTCCTTGTTCACGATGTTCTTCAAACTCTTCGAAAATAGTACGATCATCTAGTTGCTCGCCACGTTCTTTTTTCTGGAGTTGCTGAACAACATCGAAGAAATTGTAAATCCATAAAACAGGTAATGTAATAAGGAAGATAAGGAAACTTTCTTGCGATGTTAAAAGTGCAACGAAAATAATCATACTTCCGATTCCTGTGCAAGCTACTAAAAATGTAAGCCCCCGTTGCATAAGTCCTAATTGAAAATGTCCAAGTCCAGGAATGATTGATAGAAGAATGATATAAAATCGTTCGCTCTCTTTAGAGGAATTTATCAATTCTCCAGCTTCTTGTTTTTTCGTTTGGTTTATAATGGTGATAACTAAATCTAGTAAGTTAATTATCCATAGAACAGCTAGTAAAAATAGGGGGAGAAAGACAATGGTGCGCTCTCCTAATTCTACTACGCAAAAAACTGCAAAAGAAAATAGTAATAAAGCCCCTCCGCTATATAAAATAAACCGTCCAAATTTCTTTAAATATAAATGCCCAAGCCCGGGAATTAGCCCTAATACAAGTGCTAAAAAGGGATTTTTATTCATGCTTTGAACCTCCGTCCTTTTTTGATGTGTCTACCGATTTGTTTACAATTTGTTGTGAGATAGAAGACTCGTTATGTTTTGAAGATTTCTCGAAATTTGATGTCGCTGTGAAAATATATTGGAATAAACCACTTACCATAAAAATAATTGTAGCTGCGGTCGCAATTATGTAGTGAATAATCGTTCGCTTTAGTGAGTTTGTTTTTATATTTTCACTAGGTTGTAGCGTTTCAAAATCAATTTGCGTCATAACTTCATTCGTAAATGAATCATCATTTATCATTGGAAGGTTTTCGTGTTGTTCATCGATACTTTCCATATAAAGCGCTAAACAATGATCACATTCATAAAGGTGTTCTTCCATAGATTCACGTTCATTGCTTTCTAAAAAATCTAAAGTATAATTGCGCCAAACTTCTTTTGAATAATGCGTCATAGAAACTCTTCCTCCTTCCAATGTTTTTTAATCCATTTTCTTGCCCGATACAATTTCATTTCGACTGTTTTCACTTCGATGTTTTCCTGTAAAGCAATTTCTTGATAGCTTTTTTCTTCTAAATAATGTGAGAGAACGACGTCGCGGTAATTTTCAGGAAGTTCTCTCAGTTTTTGAGCAATGAGTAATTTTTGCTCTTTCGTCAATAATAAAGCCTCAATATTCTGAGAGGATTTTATATTTTCCTCAGTTTCTTTACATAAGGAGAGTTCTTCGTTTTCTCTAGCTTTTTTTCTCTTATAATCAATAGCGTGATTGGTGGCAATACGCGCCATCCACGTTTTTAATCCGCGAAATTGATAATTTGGGAGAGAGGCGTGGATTTTTACGAATACTTCTTGTGTAACATCTTTCGCATCTTCTTCATGTCTTAAAATAGAAAAGATAACTTGGAAAATATAGTGACGATATGTTTGCACAAGGATACGAAAAGCATGTTCGCTTCCTTGCTGTGCTTTTTCAATTAATTGTTTTTCTTCAATGGGTCTCTCCCTCCTTTTTGACGCATTCTATTATATAGACGTAAGAAATGGCCGGTCACCCTACACATGTTGTAAAAAAAGAATAATATATTTTTAGAAAGGAAGCTATATGAAAAAAGGTGTGAAAAAATGGTAAAGAGAAGTATATAATGAGCAAGTAGGAAATGTTACACGAAGAAAGGATGTGAATGTTAGTAGGGGAATGTCCATACTAACAAACATGAAAATTAAAATATTAATAGCAGATGATAATTCTTTTATTAGAGAAGGCATGAAAATTATTTTAAATACATATGAAGAGTTCGAAGTGGTAGATACAGTAAATGATGGGAAAGAAGCAGTGGACTATTGTAAAGAGAACGACGTTGATATTGCTCTTTTAGATGTTCGTATGCCAAATATGAACGGGGTAGAGGCGACGAAATTCATTTGTGAAGAGACGAAAACGAAACCGCTAATTTTAACGACGTTCGATGATGATGAATATATTTTGGACGCAGTAAAAAACGGGGCGAAAGGTTATTTATTAAAAAATAATGATCCAGAGCGTATTCGTGATGCAATAAAAGGAGTATATAACGGTCAAACTGTTATGCAAGATGTAGTGCTTGATAAAATTAAGTCTAATTTAATGGAAAGTAAAGAGGACGAATGCAAAATAGATAAGAGTCTTTTTACAGAAAGAGAGCTTAGTATTATCGCATTAATTGCGAAAGGTTTCTCGAATAAAGAAATTTCAAAGCAACTTTTCATATCAGAAGGAACGATTGCAAATTATATTACATCGGTTTTAGGGAAAACTGGACTAGAACATCGCACACAAATTGCGATTTATTACTTAACAGGGAAAGTAGATTAGTGATATGGAATTTTGGTTAATTGTAAGTAAATTAATTGTTTTTATATATATTGTGTTTAGTTACATTTATTTAAATGTTGTGAACTTACCATGGATTATACTGACTTTGCTTTTATATCTTTCTGTAAACGTGCTAATTTCTATATTTAAAAAAGATACGTACAAAAACATATTAACTTCTCTGTCAATTGGCGTAGTTATGTTATTTGCATGGAAGGTTCATCCGTTTTTTATTTTGTTTTTACCATTGAACTTATATGAAATTATATTTCCTTATATAGAGAAGAAATGGCAGCTCTTTATCATTATGATGATTCCTATTATCTTTACAGATGAAAGTATTCGAATGACATATGGATTAATTGTTGCATTTTCTTTCCTTGTATTAACTATGGCAGAACGTTATATATCGCGTGTGTTAAAGCTTGAATCACAAAATGATAAGATGCGAAAAGATATGCAGCGGCT
Source organism: Bacillus sp. HY001 (assembly GCF_007558965.1). Taxonomy (NCBI): domain Bacteria; kingdom Bacillati; phylum Bacillota; class Bacilli; order Caryophanales; family Bacillaceae; genus Bacillus; species Bacillus sp. HY001. Next base: position 192,621 of record NZ_VLTE01000031.1, read on the forward strand.
GACGAAAAGCTTACATGAAAATAAAGAGTACATAAAGCAATCAGAGTACACATTTAAGTTAGAAGAGAGAAACCGGCTCTCTCAAGAAATTCATGATAAAATTGGCCACTCGATGACAGGAGCGTTAATTCAAATGGAAGCGGCAAAGAGATTAATGGGGATAGATAAAGAGAAATCTGCCGAGTTATTACAAAATGCAATTCATATTTCGAAAGATGGAATTGAAAGTATTCGAGTTACATTAAAAAATATGAAGCCACCAACTGAGCAAATTGGTATTCATCGTATGAAATTATTCATAGAGGAATTTGCCGGTAAGCATGATATAAATATTCCTTTCGTATATAAAGGGAATTTAGATATGATTTCACCGATTCAGTGGAAGATTATCGGTGAAAATGTTATGGAGGCACTAACGAACGCGATGAAATATGCTGATGCGACAGTCATTTCAATCGATATTCATGTACTTAACAAGATGGTGAAAGTACAAGTGAAGGATAACGGAAAAGGTGAAACTCTCGTTAAGAAAGGTCTCGGGATTATGGGGATGGAGGAGCGAACAGCGTCAGTAAACGGGAAAATTATTGTAGATGGAACAAGTGGTTTTTCAGTAACAATGCTGTTGCCGATATAAGAGAATGGGACGAAGATGAATCATCTCATATGAAAAAAGTGAATAATCTCATGTGAAAAGAATGAACTTCTGCACTGAGCGGGTTCATTTTTTTTGTTTATAATAATAGCAGAGAAACCGAAATAGGGGTGAAATGATGAATACATTAGAAATTAAAAATTTAACGAAAAAATTTGGTGATTTCATCGCGGTAGATAATATGTCTTTATCTATTAAAGAAGGAGAGATATTTGGCTTTTTAGGATCAAATGGTGCTGGTAAAAGTACAACGATAAATATGATTGCTGGGTTGTTAAGAAGTAATGAAGGTGAAATTAGCATATTAGGAAAAAATATAAAGAAACATAATCGATTTGCGAAGATGAATATCGGTATCGTTCCGCAAGATATTGCGATTTATGAAGAGTTAACTGCCTATGAAAATGTGAAATTCTTTGCTGGATTGTACGGGTTAAGAGGTGCTGAGCTAAAAGCAAGAGTAGAGGAAGCACTTCAGTTTGTAGGGCTTAGTGATAAACTTAAAAGTTACCCGAAAAACTTTTCTGGCGGGATGAAACGAAGACTGAATATCGCTTGTGCGATCGCTCATAGACCGAAGTTAATTATTATGGATGAGCCGACAGTTGGAATTGATCCACAGTCAAGAAACTATATTCTCCAGTCTGTTCGAAAATTAAATGAAATGGGAAGTACCATTATTTACACGAGCCACTACATGGAAGAAGTAGAAGAGATTTGTACGAAAATAGCAATTGTGGATCACGGTAAAGTAATTGCAGAAGGTACGAAAGAACAGTTAAAAGCGATTATTACTGATACGAAAGATATTTGGGTGGAAGTGAAGTCAGTAGAAAATTTAGATGTAGAACAGTTAAAAGTGATAAACGGTGTGAAAGCTGTTCAAATTGAAGAGAACGTAATTAAAGTAAACTCGGATGCAGGAGTAAACAATTTAAATAAAATTATTCAACACTTCATTAATCATGACATTGAAATCCGCTCGTTAGAGGAACAGGCTCCAAATTTAGAAACAGTATTCCTTACGTTGACTGGACGAAACTTACGAGATAAATAAAATGTAAATGAAGAAAAGGTAAAGGGAGGTTCATCAATTGAACATCTTCAATATTGCAGTTATGCATATTAAAAGAGATTTCAGAGACGTAAGAACTTTAGTTTTTATGTTAGCATTTCCGATTGTGCTTATGCTTGTATTAGGAACAGCGTTAACAAATGCATTTAATAGTGATAGTCAATCGATTAAGGATATACAAGTACTATATAAAGATGAAGCGAGTAGTACACTTTCTCAATCGTTTGCAGCATTTACGAAAGAAGTCGATAAATCGGGTATTCATTTTAAAAAAGCTTCCGGCAGTATAGATGGGAAAGAAGAAGTGAAGCAAAATAAATATGCTGCTTATGTAGAGTTAAATAAAGATGGTGCAAAATTTTACGGGAGTGACAAAAGTAGTATTGAGGGAAGTATTGTGGAAGGCATGCTTACAACATTTGTTGATAAGTACAATGTAGCGGCTGAAGTTGCAAAAGTTGATCCTAGTAAGGTGAGCGCAGTTATTTCAAATGGAAATCATAATGATTATATAAAAGAAACATCTTTACAAGCTGCGAAAAAACCAGGTTCTATGGATTACTATGCGGTTGTAATGACGACGATGATTGCACTATATGCTGCGATGGGAGCAAGTTCTTTAATTCGAGGAGAACGAATACGTAAAACAGGAGATCGTCTCATTGCTGCACCTATAAGTAAGGCTGAAATATTCATTGGAAAAGTACTTGGTAGCCTAGTAGCAAATGCTCTGTGCATATTACTCGTCATGTTATTTAGTAAATTTGTTTTTCAAGCGAATTGGGGCGACCATCTTGGAATCATATTTATTATTTTATTAACACAAATCTTCTTAGCAATTAGTTTCGGTTTAGGAATCGGATATATTACAAAAACACCGGAATCATCAAGAGCAATTATTATGGTAGTAGTGCAATTAGCTTCTATTTTTGGTGGTGCATATTTCGTAATAGAAGAAAATTTCGTTACGAATTTATCACCATTAACGTGGGCGAACACAGCTGTTATGAAAATTATTTATGCAAATGATGTAGGTGCAGCACTGCCAGTAATATGTTTAAACCTTGGCATTTCGGCACTCTTTTTATTAATTCCAATTATCGCATTACGTAGACGGGAGGGGCTATAGTATGAAAGATATTTTATGGCTCATACAAAAAACATTATCTGTGCTTTTGAAAAATAAAAAAAGTTTACTTATTATAATTAGTTTACCGATAATAGGGACGCTAATCTCCTTCTCAATGTATGGGAATGTGGGGCAAGGGACGTTAAATATCGGGGTTATAAATAAAGAAAATCAATCTATAGCAAATGATACGGTGAAATTTTTAGAAGGATTAAATCATGTAAAGGTAAGTAAAATTAAAGAATCTGAAGTAGAAGATAAACTCACTTCCAAAAAACTTGATGGAGTGATTACATTAGATTCTGGTTTTTCCAAAAGTGTTCGAGAAGGGAAACCAGCTCATATTGAAATTTCATCGATTAAAGGCGATCAAGTAACAGGATTTATAAAATCATATTTATACAATTATATTGATAATGTAGCGGCTATTAGTAAAGTAGCAGGGGCAGATCAAAGTACATTTGATACTATGTACGCTGGGTATCAAAAAGGTTCATTTAAAATGAAAACTGAAACGCTAGAAGATACTTCGAAAAATAAGGATATGACAAAACAAACGCTGGGTTACCTTATTATGTTTATGTTATTTTCAGCAGCGAACTTATCCGGTCAGATTTTAAAGGAAAAAGAGAATAGAACGTATTTTAGACTCTTATCAACGCCGATAGATGGGAAGAAGTTCATATTATCTAATGTCGGGGTAAATTTGATGATATTAACAGTACAAATTCTAATTACAATCCTAGTCCTAACGAATGTTTTTCATATAAATATCAATATGCCTTTCATCGTGATGATTGGTGTACTCATGCTATTTGCTTTAATAGCGATTGGAATATCGTTAGTCCTTGTCGCTTTTTCGAAAAACTCAGCATCAGCAAATGCACTGCAAAATATGATTATTGTACCGACATGTTTACTAGCTGGATGTTATTTTCCGTATGACATTATGCCGAAAGCGGTACAAAAAGTAGCTGATTTTCTTCCGCAGAGATGGCTATTAGACACTGTATCAAAACTACAACAAGGAATTCCATTCTCTGAGTTGTATTTAAACATTTTAATTTTATTCGCCTTTGCGATTGCATTCTTCTTAATTGCTATTTATAAGTTTGGAAGAAATAATGATGCGAGAAACTTTGTTTAAATAAAAAAGGTGTGGCTTCATGCCGCACCTTTTTTATTCGTGCTTTAGAGTATCTTTTGTAATATAGGGATGCTTTTGTAGAGCACTTCGTTATGTGAAGCATGCACAACATATTTATTTCCCTCCAGAAGAAAAACGCTATGTAGAACAGCGTTACCATCACCATGTTTTGTCAGTATATCACCGACGACTTTGCCGTCTGTCCATTTCAGTTTGGAATATGAAGGGACAACTTGTAAATATTGAATGGTTTCCTCTCCATCCCCGGCAATGAGTATAGTTTCAATATTTCTTTTTTGTATCATAAATCTATTTTCATTTAATGCATCGAGGAAAGGGTTTTTCGTGTTCATCCTACTATAAGGAAGAAATGTAATCGAAGATCCAGATTTTACAAATAAATAATTTCCGTAATCTTTACACGGAATAACATCTTGTAATCCTGGAAAGTAAAGATGTATCGCCTCAACTGTATTCATGTTATGTAAGGTGCCTAAATAGTGAATGTATTGTTCCATATAAAAATGGACGATATTTATTTTAGAAGAGGCATGGACAGGAAGACTACCTCCAGTCCAATAACTATAATTTGCTGGAGACCCAGCGTTTGGTGTACAGAGTATAATAAGCTGATTCACATCATTTTTATATTCGTCACTTTGAACGTAAGTCCGTCCAAGAAGTCCGCCCATACTATGGCATATTAGATTTAGTTTATCGCAACCTGTAATTTTTTTCGCATAGGCAATCGTTTGTAATAAATATTTTTGTGTAGAAAAAACAATACGCTGCTGCCAATCATAAAAACAGATGAACAAGTCTTTATTTCGTTTGTAACCCATACTTTCTAACATCATGATGAATGGCTCATAAACAAACGCAGCAAGTCCAAAGCCCCAATTACCGGTACCTGGAATAATATTATTACTCATAGAACCGAAAAGCCCTGGGATAAAAACAATAGGGATTTTTCCTTTTCTCATATTCTTCTCTCCTTTATCTGTTTAACATCGATAAAAAATTAAGAAATACATTTCGTATGAAAACATATTTAAATGAAACACTACGGAGTAGAAAGTAATTTGAGCGGAAGGAAATCAAAATGATAAAAAAAATATTGCGAGTTACTTCTATTATTATTGCGATTGTTATTTTTATATTAATTTGTATGCATATTGACGTTACGCTCGGAAGAAAAATGGAAGCCGGGAAAAACATGCCGACAGAGTATGCACCTCATCATAGTGACTTTCAATTATATGTAGAAGGGAAGTCATTTTATAAACAGTTATTTACTGATATAAAAGAAGCGAAACAATCTATTTACACGTACTTTTTTATTTTGTCGGATGATAAAAGTAGTCATACTTTTTTAAACTTATTAAAAGAGAAGGCAAAAGAAGGAGTAAACGTTTATTTATCAGTTGATCGCATTAATGATTTATCATTCGAAAGAAAGGTGATAAATGAATTGCGGGAAAGTGGTGTGCATTTTACATATAGTAGAAAACCTGAATTACCATTCGGATTTTATTCACTTCACCATCGCAATCATCGCCGTATTACGACGATTGATGGGGAGATTGGCTATACAGGTGGTTTTAATATAGGAGATGAGTACTTAGGAAAAGATAAGCGATTTGGATATTGGCGTGACTATCATGTGCGTCTTAAAGGAGAAGGAGCAAAAGATTTAGAAGAACAATTCGCTTTAGATTGGAAACGAGATACGAAAGAACATATCAAAAGAAGTACGAATAAAGCGAGTAAAGGGAACACATTACATACGATGACTAGCTACAATGGACATCACGTCGCTGAAACATATATCGAATTAATACAACAAGCGAAGCATTCAATTGTCATTACAACACCTTATTTTATAGCGAAAAATAAAGAATTTATGAATGCTTTAATGGAAGTGAAAAAACGTGGTGTTACAGTAAAAATACTATGGTCATATAAACCAGATATTCCTCTTATTAAAGAAGCAGCGTATCCGTATATTCGTCAAGCTGTTAATAACGGGATTACGGTATATGGTTATAAAAAAGGTATGTTTCATGGAAAGTTAATGCTGATTGATAATGAACTAACTGTTATCGGCACAACGAACATAACTGCACGAAGTTTCTATATAAATGATGAGATGAATTTGTATATTCATGGTGGAACTATCGCTTCAGAAGTGAATAAGGCGTTAACAGAAGATTTTCGTGATTCAAAAGAAATGACGAAAGAGTTTTTTGAGAAGTTATCGTTTTGGGAGCGTTGTAAGGAAAAGTTGGGGGGATTGGCTGATTTCTATTTATAAAGGTTAATGAAAAAGGTGTCTTTTATAGACACCTTTTTTTATGGTAAATAGTTAGTTTTCATGCACAAGCAATGAAGCATCATCATTAATCAAAGTCCCCACATGCTCACCTAAGCAAATTCGTTTCATTACTCCAGGTTCATCAAAGTTAAAGACGTGAGCGGGTAAATTATAATCACGGGCAAGTAATAAAGCGGCTTGATCCATGACTTGAATGTTTTGCCTAACAACATCGTTATAGTTTAGTTTTCTGTACATTTTCGCTGATTTATTATGTTTTGGATCACTAGTAAAGACGCCATCTACGCCTTGTTTTGCGACTAATATTGCGTCACTATTCATTTCAATGGCTCTTTGAACACTTGGATAATCTGTCGTAACGAACGGTTGCCCGTTACCGCCGCCAAAAATGACAACATAACCGTTATCTAAATGATGTACTGCTCTGAGGCGAATATAAGGCTCTGCTACTGCATTAAACGGGATGGAAGTCATAACGCGTACTTCTCTATCTGTTTTACTTGTTAAAACGCCGCGAAGCATTAAGCTATTAATGATTGTACCTAACGTACCGATATTATCAGCTTCTACACGGTCAATTCCCCATTCTTCAGCTAGATGACCTCTGAAAATGTTACCGCCGCCGATGACAATGGATACTTCGATACCTAAGTCAATAATCGATATAATTTCGTTTGCGATATGTTCTAATCGTTTGGAGTTAAAGCTATTTCCGGATTGATCAGCAAGTGCGCCGCCGCTTAATTTAATTAAGACTCTTTTGTATGGCTTCATAACAATTCCCCCTATATAGATCGCAATAAAAAAGGAACAAAGGCAAATGCCTTTGTTCCTTTTTAAGAAAATGAAAAAGAAAAGAAGAAGATAGGTCGAATTTTTGTACATAATTTTTCATACCATCCACTCCTTTTCGCTTCGATTTGTTGTAAGTATATATCTTTTTGATTATACGAAACAATCTGATTACTTATCAAGTATATTTTATTTCTTTTTCATGAAAAGGTGTCAATGAAAAAGAGAAGAAAAATTTTTGAATTTTTTGTGACGAACTTGTAGGTTTTTGTATGATTTTGTAGGTTCGCCTATATGATGTGTGTGTAAGCTTTTATAAATACGAAATGAAAGCGTTCGCATAAAGGGGATGAACATAAATGAAAAAATTCGGATTGGCAACACAAATTTTTGTTGCACTTGTTTTAGGGATTGTAGTAGGGGCAATCTTCTATGGTAATAAAACGGCGATTTCTTATATCACACCAATTGGGGATATATTTATTCACTTAATTAAAATGATTGTAGTACCGATTGTTATTTCAGCATTAATTGTTGCGGTAGCTGGTGTAGGAGATATGAAGAAGCTTGGGAAACTGGGCGGGAAGACGATTCTTTATTTCGAAATCATTACGACGATTGCTATTTTAATGGGATTACTTGCAGCGAATATATTCCAGCCAGGTACTGGCGTTGATATGAGTAATTTACAGCAAAGTGATATTTCTTCTTATAAACAAACAGCAGATGCAACAGAGAAGAAAGGCTTTGCAGAAACGATTGTTCATATTGTACCGAAAAATGTATTTGAATCGATTTCACAAGGTGACTTATTACCGATTATTTTCTTCTCCGTATTATTCGGTTTAGGAGTTGCGGCAATTGGAGACAAAGGAAAGCCTGTCTTTAACTTCTTTGAAGGTGTACTCGAAGCGATGTTTTGGGTTACAAATCAAGTTATGAAATTTGCACCATTTGGTGTATTCGCATTAATTGCGGTTACAGTTGCAAAATTTGGTGTAGCAACACTACTTCCTTTAGGAAAACTAGTGCTAGCTGTATACGTAACTGTTATACTATTCGTTGTGATTGTATTAGGTATTAATGCACGAATGGTTGGCGTAAACATTTTTACATTAATGAAAATTTTAAAAGAAGAACTTATTCTTTCATTTACGACAGCAAGTTCAGAAGCTGTTTTACCTAATATAATGAGAAAAATGGAAGAGTTCGGTTGTCCAAAGGCAGTTGCCTCTTTCGTAATTCCGACAGGTTATACATTTAACTTGACTGGATCGGCTATTTATCAAGCGTTAGCGGCATTGTTTGTTGCACAAATGTACGGTGTGCACATGTCACTGACAGAGCAAATTACGTTATTATTCGTTCTCATGTTAACATCCAAGGGTATGGCGGGAGTTCCAGGTGCATCATTCGTTGTTGTATTAGCAACGTTAGGTTCAATGGGATTACCACTAGAAGGTATCGCGTTAATTGCGGGAATTGACCGCATTTTAGATATGATTCGCTCATCTGTCAATGTATTAGGAAATGCATTAGCGGCCATTGTTATGTCGAAGTGGGAAGGCGAATTCGATAATGAGAAAGCAAAACAATATGTAGAAACAGTCAAAGAAACAAAAGCAGCATAAGAAATCGTTAAGGAGTGAATAATCATGGCAACATTAACTGAAGTTAAAAATGGTGTTCGAATTGAAAAAGATTTTTTAGGTGAAAAAGAAGTACCAAACTATGCATACTATGGCGTACAGACTATGCGTGCAGTAGAAAACTTCCCAATTACAGGATACAAAATCCATGAAGGCTTAATTAAAGCATTCGCAATTGTAAAAAAAGCTGCAGCGCTTGCTAATACAGATGTAGGAAGATTGGAATTGAACAAGGGCGGCGCGATCGCAGAAGCCGCTCAAGAAATTCTTGATGGAAAATGGCATGATCATTTCATCGTAGATCCAATCCAAGGCGGAGCAGGTACTTCAATGAACATGAATGCAAATGAAGTTATGGCCAATCGTGCTCTTGAATTATTAGGAATGGAAAAGGGAGACTATCATTATATTAGTCCAAATAGTCATGTAAACATGGCGCAATCAACAAACGATGCATTCCCAACGGCGATTCATATTGCAACATTAAACGCATTAGAAGGTTTATTACAAACGATGGGTTATATGCACGATGTATTTGAATTAAAAGCAGAACAGTTCGATCATGTTATTAAAATGGGTCGTACACATTTACAAGACGCTGTGCCAATTCGTCTTGGTCAAGAATTTAAAGCATACTCTCGCGTACTTGAACGTGATATGAAACGTATCAAGCAATCACGTCAACATCTATATGAAGTAAATATGGGAGCAACTGCAGTTGGTACAGGATTAAATGCAGATCCAGAATATATTGAAGCAGTTGTAAAACATTTAGCTGCAATTAGTGAATTACCACTTGTTGGTGCAGAAGACTTAGTAGATGCAACGCAAAATACGGATGCATACACAGAAGTATCTGCAGCACTTAAAGTGTGTATGATGAATATGTCTAAAATTGCAAATGACCTCCGCTTAATGGCATCAGGTCCACGTGTTGGTTTAGCGGAAATTATGTTACCTGCTCGTCAACCAGGTTCATCTATTATGCCAGGGAAAGTAAACCCTGTTATGCCAGAAGTAATTAATCAAATTGCGTTCCAAGTAATTGGTAACGACCATACAATTTGCCTTGCTTCAGAAGCAGGACAACTAGAATTAAACGTTATGGAACCAGTACTTGTTTTCAACTTACTTCAATCAATTAGTATTATGAATAATGGTTTCCGTGCCTTTACAGATAATTGCTTAAAAGGAATTGAAGCGAATGAAGATCGCTTAAAAGAGTATGTTGAGAAGAGTGTAGGAATTATTACAGCCGTGAACCCTCATATCGGTTATGAAGCAGCAGCTCGCGTTGCGAAAGAAGCAATCGCGACAGGGCAATCCGTTCGAGAACTTTGTGTGAAAAATGGTGTATTGTCACAAGAAGACTTAGAGTTAATTCTAGATCCGTTCGAAATGACACACCCAGGGATTGCAGGAGCAACTCTTTTAAAGAAAAATTAAAAGAAGAGGGGGGACAAGCCCCTCTTCTTTGTTTACAATATAGAAATGCTATATATGAATAGAGGTAGGGATGTTATGAGTAAGTTTACAGTAGCTTCTAATGGTTCATTAGAAACGACATTAAGAGGAGTAGAAGTATTATCAACACCACTTTTAAATAAAGGGGTCGCTTTCACGCAAGAAGAGAGAGAAGAATTAGGTTTAAAAGGGTTATTACCGCCAGCAGTTTTAACATTAGAAGAACAAGCACGCCGAGCATACGAGCAATTTTGTTCTCAGCCGGATGATTTATTAAAGAATGTATACTTAACAGCGTTGCATGATCGAAATGAAGTATTATTTTATCGTATATTAACAAACCATTTACGTGAAATGTTACCGATCGTATATACACCAACTGTTGGTGTAGCGATTCAAAGATATAGTCATGAATACCGTAAACCACGTGGTGTGTATTTATCAATTAACGATCCGTCAGGTATTGAAGAAGCATTCGCAAATATCGGTGCAACAGCTGAAAACATTGATTTAGTCGTTGTAACAGATGGGGAAGGCATACTTGGAATTGGTGACTGGGGCGTTGGTGGTATTAACATCGCAATCGGAAAATTAGCTGTTTATACGGCCGCGGTTGGAATCGATCCTAGTCGTGTATTACCGGTAATTCTAGACGTAGGTACAAATCGTGAAGAACTATTAAACAATCCATTTTATATTGGAAATCGTCACCCTCGTATAACTGGTGAAGCTTACGATGAGTTTATTGATACGTTTGTACAAGCGGTAAATAAGCAATTCCCGAAAGCACTATTACATTGGGAAGACTTTAGTTCTCGAAATGCACGGAAAATTTTAGATAAATATCGTCATGATATTTGTACATTTAATGATGATATTCAAGGTACAGGTGCAGTTTCCCTTGCTGCTGTATTATCGGCAGTGAAAGCTTCAGGTGTACCGTTAAGTGAACACCGCGTTGTTGTATTTGGTGCTGGGACGGCTGGAATCGGTATCGCAGATCAAGTTAGAGATGCAATGGTCCGCGAAGGCGTATCAGAAGAAGAATCATATAAGCGTTTCTGGTGTATTGATCGTAACGGGTTAGTTACAGATGATATGGAAGATCTTCTTGATTTCCAAATGCCGTATGCACGAAAAGAAGCAGAAGTAAGTGAGTGGAAACAAAATGATGTGATCGGACTTGCTGAAGTTGTGAAACATGTAAAACCAACAATTTTAATCGGTACATCAACGGTTGCAGGCGCATTTAAAGAAGAGATTATTAAAGAAATGGCTTCTCACGTAGAAAGACCAATCATTTTACCAATGTCGAATCCGACGCCACTTGCTGAAGCAAAACCAGTAGATTTAATCGAGTGGACAGAAGGAAGAGCATTAGTAGCAACAGGAAGTCCATTTGAACCAGTTACATATAACGGTGTAACGTATGTAATTGGACAATCAAATAATGCACTTATTTTCCCAGGGCTTGGTCTTGGAACAATTGTTGTACGTGCAAGCGTCATGACGGATGGAATGTTCGCAGCAGCTGCTGAAGCAGTTGCATGCATGGTAGACACAAGTCAGCCAGGAGCACCTATTTTGCCAGAAGTTGAAGAGTTACGTAATATCTCGGAAATGGTTGCAATTGAAGTAGCGAAAGTTGCTGTTGCAGAAGGTGTAGCTAGAGAGAATTTAAGTGATACCGATATCAAGATTGCAGTGAAAGAAGCAATCTGGGAGCCAGAGTATCGCCAAATAAAAGCGGTAGAAAAGGTTAGCATATAGAAATAAAGCCCGTTTATTATATAAGCGGGCTTTCACTATTACTACTGAAAAAAGTATAGGAAGTGGCACCTTTGAATTGGAATCAGTTATGGAAGAAAGATATATCTCTTTTAATTATATTAATGGTTGTTGTTCCGATTGCTGGAGAGCTTAATTTTCATCCTTTTAACGATACGTTTCGCGTTAGCTTTGGGACGCCGCTTTTCTTCTTTTTATTGCTGTTTTTAAGAAGAATCCCAGCAGCGGCTGCAGGTATTCTTGTCGGTATATGTGTCGTTTTATTCCGCGTATGTCTTGACTGGGTTATGCAAGGGTCATTTCATATGACAGAATCATTTTATTTGCGTTATCCTGTGTTCTTTTATTATTTTATTTATGGAAGTCTTTTTTCATTTTGTAGGGTGAATAAGTTTCATCAGAAACCAATCGTTATTGGTTGCCTTGGAATTACAATTGAAATTATCGCAAGTATGTCAGAACTAGCGATTTATCATATGGTCGTGCTCGGTACAACGATAACAGTTTCTGAAGTAAATAAACTTATCATTATTGCTATTTTCCGCAGTTTCTTTGCACTAGGCTTTTTAAATATGATGATTTTATATGAAACGAAATTAAAAGAATCGCAAGTTCGAAAAGAAAATGAAAAAATGTTCATGCACCTTTCAAATTTATATGTAGAATCAGTTCATTTGAAGAAAACGTTACAAAATGCAGAATTGATTACACAAGAAGCATATCAACTATATCGAAATTTACAGGAGAAAAATGATTCTAGCAGTAAAACAGCATTGAAAATAGCAGGAGAAGTGCACGAAATAAAAAAGGATAATCAAAGAATTTTTGCAGGATTATCCAAACTGTTATTAGATAAAAATGTGGCGGAGTATGTAGAAGGTCATGAGCTTACAGAAATGATTGTAAGAATAAATGAAAAGTACGCTGGAATGCTAGAGAAAGATATATGTTTTTCTAAACATATAGAAGGTGAACACGCTGCATATCACGTGTATACAGTGTTATCAATCTTTAATAATTTAGTTGCCAATGCAGTGGAAGCAATTGAAGATAGAGGTCTCATTCATATTAAGTTATATAAACGAGATCAACATGTAATCTTTGAAGTAATTGACGATGGCCCTGGTATAGCACAAAAGTATAAGAAATTAGTATTTAAGCCCGGGTTTACTTCCAAGTATGATCAAACAGGAACACCGTCAACAGGTATTGGACTTTCTTACATACACGAAATGGTAACAGAGCTCGGCGGAGAAGTAAGGTTAGAAAACAATGAAAATGAAAAAGGATGTAAGTTTATCGTTTGTTTACCGGAGGGCAGTTTAAAGCGGGAAGGGGAATAGGTTTGTTTTATTATATTGTAGACGATGATGAAGTTTTCCGTTCGATGCTTTCGCAAATTATTGAGGATGGCGATCTTGGGGAAGTAATTGGAGAATCGGAAGATGGAGCTTTTGTAGAAGTAGAACAGCTAAATTATAAAAAAGTGGATATTTTGTTTATTGATTTACTCATGCCAATGAGAGATGGCATTGAAACAGTTCGCCATATAGCGCCTTCATTCAACGGGAAAATTATTATGATTTCCCAAGTTGAATCGAAACAGCTCATTGGTGAGGCATATACACTTGGTGTGGAATATTATATTACGAAACCATTAAACAAAATTGAAGTTGAATCTGTCGTACGAAAAGTAATGGAACGGATTCGCTTGGAGCGTTCCATACATGATATTCAAAAATCATTGAATAACGTGTTTCAGTGGGAGCAGCCGCAAATGCGCAATGAACCGGTGCAAGAAGCAAAAAAGATAGCAGATTCCGGACGCTTCTTACTAGCAGAACTCGGTATTGCGGGAGAGAATGGAAGTAAAGATTTACTTAGTATGCTGGAATATTTATACGGACAAGAAAAGGCGCAAACATTTGAATTTGGATTTCCGGCATTAAAAGATATTTTCCACTATATTACGATGAAAAAATTAGGAGAGGGAGCTTTAGATACGGATATTGATAAAGAGAAAAAAGCATCTGAACAAAGAGTGCGCAGAGCGATTTATCAGTCATTAAATCATTTGGCTTCTTTAGGGTTAACAGATTTTTCAAATCCGAAATTTGAAAGCTATGCTCCGAAGTTTTTTGATTTCACTGTAGTGAGAAAACGGATGACAGAAATGACAAAGGATGAAATAGCGACTTCTGGCCATATACGAATTAATACGAAGAAATTTATTCAAGTGCTTTATTTTGAAGCGAAACGGTTGATGGAGATAGATTAAAAAATACGATATAGGGTATAACCATTGATAAACCAAATCTTACATAGATTTGGTTTATTTTGTGTCGAAAAGTATTTTTGGAATAAATGAACAATTTGTGAAAAATGCTATTGAATTTGATAATAGGAATAGATTAATATATTTATGAGTTTCCAATAAAATGCAAAGGAAGGAGTCAATAGAGGAGACGCTTGTATTTGAAAAAGGAAAGGGGATAAGTAGTTGGGAGGAAAATATAAGCAGTTTAAAAATGGTTTAACAGTTTGTATGATTGCTATTTTATGTTTACAGTTTCCAGGTTTTTATGTAAAAGCAAATGGGGAAGAAATAATTAAAGAAGATAGAAAATTTGAAATTAAAAGTGTGCAAGAGGCTGGTAAGAGTAATAACCCAGACATTTCAGTATCCACATTAGATGATAATGTGAACGCAGAACAGCTAGCGAAAAAGCTCGTTGGTGATGGAGTAGAAATTCGAAATGTGAAATATAAAGGTGCAAATCAAGCAGCTGGCACATTTCAAGCGAAGCAAAATATTTTTGGAATTGAAGACGGAGTTATATTAAGTACAGGTAATGCGAAGGGCATTATAGGGCCTAATAAGTATAAAAGTTATACACAAATTAATAATCAACCCGGTGATAGTGATTTAGAGAAATTGCTAGGTAATAGAACGAAAACATTTGATGCGAGTACTTTAGAGTTTGAGTTTAAGCCATTGAAAGAAAGAATGAACGTGCAGTATGTGCTTGCTTCAGATGAGTATGAAGAATTTTCGAATTATAGTGATGTGGTAGGAATGTTTATTAACCAGGAGAATATAGCGGTTATCTCAAATTGGAATAGGAGTCCAGTGACAACTTCTACGATTGATAAGTGGGCTAATAGTAGTTATTATATTTCGAATACAAAGGCTTCTAAAAATACGGAAATGGATGGAATGACTACAGTATTAAATGCTAGCTCTAGCTTAAAAGTAAACGATTGGAATAGGATGAAGTTAGTAATAGCGGATGACAAAGATAACGGTGTAGATTCAAATGTGATTGTTAAACCCTTTACATTTGAAGATATACCCTCCCCTGTAGAGTATGATCACGTTTATGTTGCTGGATGGAGAGTAGAGGATACAGGTATCGATAAGGCAAAAGTCAGTGTTAATGTTATAAGGATAGGAAATACAAATAAAGACGATAGTGTGGAGTGGAACGTAACTCTTCCTCAGAAAGGTACTAGTGTAACGAAAAATCAAGGAAAGGTATTTTTTGAGAAAGGCGAATCTAAGAAAACGATTGAAATAGAAGTAAGTAAACAAGAACGTGATTTGCAACTTACTTTACTGGGAGTGAGAGATGGGGCCACTATTTTTCGGGATACAATTAATATATTTATGAATAGAATGGATATCGATCCCGAACAGATGAAATTAAAAGTTGGTGAAGAGAAAACTTTTAAAGTAGTAGCTAAATACAATGATGGCCAAGAAAAAGACATTACTGAGAATGTTGAAATAGTAGTAAATGATACTCAGGTTGCGAAGGTGGATTCGAAAAATAAAATAATTGCACAAAATGTTGGGGTAACTAGTATGACCATAAAATATGGTGAGAAGAGTATTCGGGCTCTGATAGAAGTTGAAAAAACATTAAAAGATATTGAACTAGATAGAGAAAACTTTACATTAACAGATAAAAATGTAGGGTATATCGTTGCAAGGGCAATTTATGATGGCGGATTAGTGGAAAGTATAAATTGGAATTTAAAACTAACAAGCTCAGATGAAAATGTTGTACGTATCATTGGTTTTAATAGTTTTCGAGCTGTAAATGAAGGAGAGGCAACTATTACCGTAGAATACGGTGGAATTAAGAAAACGGTAAATGTAACTGTGAAAAAATCGAATCGTATATTAAAGGGAATTAATATTAGTCCTAATATTAATTGGGTAGTAATAGAAGGAGAAAGTTATCCTTTTTCAGTGAGATCATTTTATGATGATGGTTATAATGAAAATATTACTCGATTATCGGAAATAGTGATTGATAATAAAGATATTGCTGAATTAACAAATGATTCAATGTATGATTCGGTGTATGTGAACGGAAAGAAAGAAGGAGAAACAAAAATTAAAGTAACCTATGAGGGTTTAACATTAGAGGGAACAGTAACGGTAGAAAAACAATTGAAAGGGGTAGTAACCGATAAAAAACAGCTTACATTAAAGGAAGGAACTAAAGATAAAATTGTAGTAAAAGCACAGTATGACAATAGTGAGAAGGATGTCACTGATCAAGTAAGTTTTTGGATAAATGATGAGAATATCGCTGAAATTACAGCTAATGGAGAGGTTAGAGGAATTAAACAAGGACAAACGACTCTGATTGTTAATTATAGAGGAGAGAGGATACGTATTCCAGTATACGTTGAAAACGGTCTGAAAGACATTGAACTTGAAACATCAAATGTAACATTACCCATTAAAGGTACGAAAAAGTTACAAGTAACAGGAGTTTACGAAGAGGATTACCGTTCATCAATTAATAACGAAGCGACATTTTCTAGTAATAACGACAACGTGAAAGTTGATAAGTTCGGAAATATTGTAGCGCAAAAAGAAGGGGAATCTATTATTACAGTATCTGTAAGAGATATGAAAAAGGAAGTGAAAGTAAAAGTAGAGAATCCACTCGTTGCATTACAAGTTGGTACGGATAAAATTGCATTAAAAACGAAAGAAGCATATGAATTAAAAGTTACAGGGGTATATGAAGATGGTTCGCTGAAAGATGTTACGAAAAGTGTGAATTTTAAATCTTCTAATTCGTCTGTAGTAGAAGTAGATGCTTCTGGGAAGTTAGTAGCTCAAGATAAAAAAGGAACGGCAACTGTTACGATAACGAAAGATAAACAAAGTTTGAATATTCCTGTGGAAGTAACAGAGAAAGAGACTGGTTTATTACTAGAAGTACAAGATGTCAATGGACGCGGAATGGATAATGTTAGCGTCGTTTTAGAAGATTCAAAAAAGAAAACACAAAAGTTAATAACAGGTAGTAATGGTACTTTGTCGTTAAAACCACAAGAAGGCGCTTATAAAGTATACGTTTATAAGAAAGGATATAAGCCAGTTGCAGTAGATGTGGTTGTAAAGAATGATGAGCGGACGAAGCAGAAAGTCATATTAGAATCTTCGCAGTTATTTGATGGGAAGATGAACGTAACTCAAATGTCGAAAGAAGAAATAGAGAAGGCTGGTATTGATGTCAATCATCCAGATAATCGCCACGTGTATAAATTTGAACTGCATTTAAAAATAGATAATGAGAATAAAAAAGTTGATTACATCATTAATAATGTAGGTAAAGTTATACAAGGTGATTTACACGTATCAATCGGTAGTGGTACAAGTGAAGTTAATGTGTACCCAGTTGTTATTCAAAATGAACGTTTCCAAGAAAAAGAAGCCCCTCCTGCAGTTGGATATATGGTTGTTCCAGGAAAGGTAAGTTGGCTGAAAGAGTTCTTTAAAGTGGAAATGATGATTCAAAGTTTTGCGGACGAGCCATTTGAATTAACAAATACAAATGTAGCGCTAAATTTACCAGAAGGATTAAGTTTAGCTCCAATTTCCGAAAAGCAAAATGAAACAATTCATTTAGGAACGATAGGTGGAAATGAGATTAAGAAAGCTGAGTGGTATGTTCGTGGAGATAAAAAGGGCGAGTATCATTTAAATGCTAATTTCTCATCTACACTATACCCGTTTGATGAGCCACTTTCTGCCGGTTTTAAAACAGCTAAGCCAATTGAAGTATACGGGGAAGATGGAGTGAAGATGCATATTAAAGTAGATAAAAAAGCATATAAAGGTCTTCCATATGTAGTCAAGGTAGGGATCGAAAATAGATCTCCAAACGTTATTTATGATTTGCATGTAGAGTTAAATGAAGCTGACAAGAAAAACTTTGTTTATACACCAGGAACAGAGTTGAACCGCGGTATTAATTCCATTCAATCAGGGGAAACTGTATGGCTTGATTATTTACTGCTGCCTAAAATTTCAGGAGATTTAAATATTGGAAAATCATTCATTAAAAAGGTTGGAGACGGTATAAACGTAGAGACTGTTCTTTCTACAATTGATGAATAATTTGATGCGTTTATCTTTATTTCATTTTGAATGCAAAAGGGGAATACGGGATGAAAAATTGGCTTAAAAAAGTAGCTCAATTGAGTATACTGTTTGTACTATTTGTAACATTGATATTTGATGGCGCAATTGCGTACGCTGCTAACGAGGTAAATAAAAAAACAAATCAGTATAATAGTGCAGCTTTGAATACAAATGAGCTTGTATTCAAAGATGTACCACCTTCTTATTGGGCATATAAAGATATAAAGAGATTAAAAGAGTTAAAGATTGTATCTGGTAAGGGAGATGAGCTATTTGGTCCAGAAGATCGATTAACGAGAGAACAATTTTTATCGATGGTCGTGTTGCAGCAAGGTTATAAGATTGTAAAAGATCAAGAGACATTTAAAGATGTACCGAAAAATAAGTGGTCAAATCAATACGTTGAAACAGCAATAAAAGAAGAGATTATTGAAAAGAATGAATACGGAGATAACTTTAAGCCAGAGCAAGAAATTTCAAGGGAAGAAATGGCGATTATTATCGCAAAGGTTTTAAAGTTAAAAGAGGTAGATGAAGAAATAAAATTTGGAGATAAAGGTGAATTTACGAAAAATCCTAAATTGATAGCTGCATTAGTAAATGCAAAAATTATTTCAGGATATCCAGATGGAACGTTCAAACCGAAACAAACATTAACGAGAGCCGAGTCGACAGCAGTCATCGTTAAATTACTGGATTATGGATATGTATTTGATGATGTGCCACCTTCCTACTGGGCGTATAAAGATATAAAGAGATTAAAAGAGTTGAAGATTGTATCTGGTAAAGGGAATGGAATCTTTGGTCCAGAAGATCGATTGACGAGAGAACAATTTTTGTCGATGATCGTGTTGCAGCAAGGATATAAGATTATAAAAGATCAAGAGACATTTAAAGATGTACCGAAAAGTAAGTGGTCAAATCAGTACATCGAAACAGCGATAAAAGAAGGAATTATTGAAAAGAAAGAATATGGAGATAGCTTCAAACCAGAGCAAGAAATTCCTAGGGAAGAAATGGCGATCATTATTGCGAAAGTGTTGAAATTAAAGGAAGTAAATGAAGAAATAAAATTTGGAGATAAAGGTGAATTTACGAAAAATCCTAAATTAATAGCTGCATTAATAAATGCAAAAATCATTTCAGGATATCCAGACGGGACGTTTAAACCGAAACAAACGTTAACAAGAGCCGAGTCGACAGCGGTCGTTAGTAAAGTGATTGATTACAAGCGAGATGAGCCGACTACAGGGGACGGTAATAACGATGGGAATACCGGTGGCGGTACAGGTAATGGAGGAGACGGTGAAAAAGCAAGTATCATATATAAAAAGAACGTATATGAAGTGAAAGAGCAATATAAAAACGACATAGAACAAACGCAAACAGATACTTTCACATTCAAAAAAGAAGCAGCAAAATTAAAAGGATTGAAAAATGATAATATTTTAATTTTACCACCAATCCCAAATAATCCGCTTGGAGTTGTTATTAAAATTATCTCTATAACGGATGGAAGTGATGGGGAGAAGGTTGTAAAAGCAGTACAGCCAGAGGCTAAAGAAGTAATTGAAAAAATAGATGTGAAGGAAAAACTATCAATTACGAGAGACAATGCTGAAATTGTTTATTTAGCAGAAGGTGTAACGCTGGAAGAAAAACAGTCAGCCCCTTTAAATCCATTTAACCAGAAAATTAATGGAGAGGAAGAAAAAAATCAATATGTTTTACAGGGACCAGAGTATTTCTTACAACGTGCATTTGCTGAATATGACGTTGATAAAAAAGAATTTAGTACGAACACGAATGTTAAAGTAACAGGTAAGGAGTTAGGAATTAATGAGGATCTAGCCTTTTCACTAAATGGTAAAATGAAAATTAAAAATGTAGATGCTGATATTTTGTTTAAAGATGCGACTAGTTTGGATGAATTAAAATTTATTCTTAAAGGTGAAGTTGAGAATAATATAAAATACACTTTTAATTACTCCCGTTGTTTCGGAGGGAAAGTAGCTTGTAAGAAGAAAGAATCCGAAACTTTAACATTTGAAGAATGGAAAGAAATTATTGATAAAAAAGGTCTTTCACTGAAACCATTTAAAAAATCTTTGTTTATGGTTCGCGTACCACTGCCGGCTGCTCCAGCTATAAGTGTAATGTTGGAAGCTTCGCTTGTAGTAAAAGCAGATTTATCGATCGGCATAGAGGTAGATGTGAAGCAAACAGATTCGTTTGAAGGGGGAATTGAAAACGGCGGAATAGTATTTGTACACGATCAAACAGGCCCTAATCTTAAATTTAAAGGGGAAGCAAAAATTGATGGGAAAGCAGGTTTCGAAATTAAAGGCGGTTTAACACTTGCTAATATAATTTTAATAGGGACTAATTTTGAAGCTGGATTGAAATTAGAAGCACTGGCAAGAGCGTCGGAGGGAATAAAAGACATTGACTCTAGTAATTTAGAAACGTTTGAAAGTATTTGTGCAAAAGGGTCACTTGGATATTATATTCAAGCCGGTTTAGAGGCGAGTATAATTTATGCCGACATTTTTTCTATTAAGAAATCGTTAATAGATAAAAATGGAGAGTTCAAGAAAATAAGTAATTGTGAAAAGTATGATTTACAATCAGCGCAAGATTATTTATTACTTGAAGAGGGAGAAGATACAAATTTAAAAGTAGTAAAAAGAATCTTTGATGAAAATCAATTAACAATGAAAGTAGATAAATTATCGAAGGATCAGGAAATACGAGTATCAAGTAAAAATACAGATGTAGTAGAAGCAAAACGAAAAGATGCAGATAATTTTGCAATTCATGTGAAACCGAACGCAAAAGAGGAACAGAAAGTAAATCTATTATTTGAGCTAGTAGAAGGTGAAAAAGTACTGGCTGAAATAGAAGTTCCAGTTTATATCGTGAAGCCAACGAAGTTACAAGTAGATCCTGAAAAAACATTTGTAATGAAAAAGCAAAAAGAACAATTGCAAGTACGTTTAGCGATACCTGTGCCGGTAGAAGTAATGAAACAATACGAAACATTAGGGCTACCAATTGAACCGTATCGCTATAAAAAAATAACACAACCGAATCTACTTACTTTCAAAAGTTCGAAAGATTTCGTTATCGTAAATGAGCATGGAGAAGTGACAGTAAAGGACGATGCGAAAATCGGAGATACGACTGGAATTAATGTTGCTTATAAAGGATTGACAGGTAAGGTGAGTGCTCAAGTTTCGGGAAGTGAGGAAGATAAGCGAGCACTATCAGGTTTATCTTTACAAAGTGCTCAGCAATTAATATTAGATGCGGAGCAGCACGCAAATAATATTTTACAAGCGGCAGTTAAATCGCCTGAAGAAGAAAAGTTTGAAGACTTACAAAAACAAATGAAAAAGTTTTATGAGCCGAAATTTACAGGAAAGCAATTTGAAAAAGCTTATAAGTATAATAGACAGTGGATATTAAATCCGTATTATTTATATCCTGTAACGAATGTTTATAATACAGAGGCAATGAAAACATTCACAAGTGTAAGTGAAACACCGTCAACGTTAAGTGTGAAAGTAAGCGTACCAGTTTTAGGTGAACAAGGTGAATCATTTACGTATACGTATGATTTAGTGAAAAAAGATGGATCTTGGTATTTAGATGACATCAATTAATTAAAAGACAAGCCCCTTTCGTTATATAGAGAAAGGGGCTTGTCTTTGTTTTTCGTATGTACGGCTTTACTTACTGGATTATACATGTAAAATATTTTATAGAATGAAATGAGTAACGTAAGGAGGTGCACCATTGAGTTTTTATATAAATAAATCAATTATAAAAGAAGTATGCGGAGAGACCTCCTATAAAAGAGGCGAAGCTTATTATAAATCAAATAAAGTAATTGTGAATCATTATGATGAAACGAAAGAAATTTGTGAGGCGACGGTAAAAGGGAATGAAGATTTTCATGTTACAGTAGAAAAAGCTAAAAAGGGTGATGTAGTTGCGAGATGTAGTTGCCCTTCATTAGCGTCTTTTCAAACGTACTGTCAACATGTTGCAGCCGTACTCATACAAATAAATTATAACCAGCAAACGGGCGGCATGGTCTCTGCTAGTAATGAAAACATGAGCGGAAATGATCAATTAACGAGCGGGATGTTTCAGTTGTTTGCAGACAAACCACTGCGGCCAAAAAGTAAACAACACCGTTTTGATACACGTGAAATATTAGATGTTTCGTTTATATGTTCACCAGTAGCGACGAAAAGTGGTGGGGCCCTTCTTGGAATTCAGTTAAAACTTGCGAAAACTTATTTTATAAAGCATATTAGAGAATTTCTTTCTAAAGTGGAGAAAAGAGAGGCTTTTCATTGTTCCAATGAATTTACATACACATCAGATGTACATAGCTTCAGGCAAGAGACGGATGTGGTTATTCAGCAGCTGATTAAAATGTATCATAATGAAAAAATGTATGAAGATGCGTTAGAAGTACATGCGAAACAAGAGGAAAGTATGATATTCATACCGCCAGCTTCATGGAAAGATATGCTCTCTTCACTTTCTAAAGTTGAGTATGTACAGCTGAAACAAAATGAGCAACTGTTTCACGGATTACAAATGTCAAACGGTTTATTGCCATTACATTTTGAGTTTACGAAAGGCAATAATGGTGGGTTTACACTTCATATAGACGGCCTAAATCGTGTTCAAGTGATGGAAATGTATAACAACGCTCTTTACGATGGGAAATTATATTCTTTACCTATGGAAGATTGTATGCGACTTATTGAATTGCAAAAGATGATGAGTCGCTCAAATAGCAATCAGTTTTATATTCCTGAAAGTAAGATGGAACATTTCGTAGCGAAAGTTGTACCTGGATTAATGAAACTTGGAACGGTACGCATTGATGAAGTCATATCAGATCGTATTGAAACGCCGTCGCTAAAAGCAAAATTATATTTAGATCGAGTGAAAAATCGTTTGTTAGCAGGTCTTGAATTTCATTATGGCAATGTTGTGATCAATCCGCTAGAAGAAGACGGGCAGCCGTCTGTTTTTAATCGGGATGAGAAAAAGGAAAAAGAGATTTTAGATATTATGAGTGAAAGTGCCTTCGCGAAAACAGAAGGTGGATACTTTATGCATAATGAAGAAGCGGAGTATAACTTTTTATATCATATCGTTCCAACGTTAAAAGGTTTAGTTGATATTTACGCGACAACAGCAATCAAATTACGCATTCATAAAAGGGATACAGCTCCTCTTATTAGGGTAAGAAGAAAAGAAAGAATTGATTGGTTATCATTTCGTTTTGATATAAAAGGAATACCGGAAGCGGAAATTAAAGGTGTATTAGTCGCTCTTGAAGAGAAACGCAAATATTACCGATTAGCGAATGGTTCTTTATTATCACTAGAGAGCAAAGAGTTTAATGAAATTAATCAGTTTGTAAAAGAATCAGGTATTCGAAAAGAATTTTTACATGGGGAAGAAGTGAATGTTCCGCTTATTCGGAGTGTAAAATGGATGAACGGACTTCACGAGGGTCATGTTTTAAGTTTAGATGAGTCTGTTCAAGACTTAGTTGAAAGCATTCAAAACCCGAAAAAATTAAAGTTTACAGTACCGCAAACTTTACATGCTGTAATGAGAGAGTATCAAGTATACGGATTCGAGTGGATGAAAACACTTGCCTATTATCGTTTTGGCGGTATTTTAGCAGACGATATGGGACTTGGAAAAACGTTGCAAAGTATTGCTTTTATAGATTCTGTTTTGCCTGAAATTCGGGAGAAGAAGCTACCTATATTAGTCGTTTCACCGTCCTCGCTCGTCTACAATTGGTTTAGTGAATTGAAAAAATTCGCCCCGCATATTAAAGCGGTTATTGCAGATGGAAATCAAACAGAACGACGAAAAATTTTAAAGGACGTAGCGGAATTTGATGTCGTAATTACGTCATATCCGTTACTGAGAAGAGATATAAGATCGTATGCGAGGCCGTTTCATACACTATTTCTTGATGAAGCACAGGCGTTTAAAAATCCTACAACGCAAACTGCAAGAGCAGTGAAAACAATTCAAGCTGAGCATCGTTTCGGACTAACGGGAACGCCTGTAGAAAATTCATTAGAAGAGCTATGGTCTATCTTCCATGTCGTCTTTCCGGAATTATTACCGGGAAGAAAAGAATTCGGTGATTTGAGGCGCGAAGATATAGCGAAGCGCGTAAAACCTTTCGTATTAAGACGGTTAAAACAAGACGTATTACAGGAGCTTCCAGATAAAATAGAGCACTTACAGTCATCGGAGTTATTACCAGATCAAAAGAGACTATATGCTGCTTATTTAGCAAAATTAAGGGAAGAAACGTTAAAGCATTTAGATAAAGATACGTTACGCAAAAATAAAATTAGAATTTTAGCTGGCTTAACGAGATTACGACAAATTTGTAATCATCCCGCTTTGTTCGTTGATGATTATAAGGGGAGTTCAGCTAAATTTGAGCAACTGTTAGAGATATTAGAGGAATGCAGAAGTACTGGTAAGAGAATTTTAATCTTTTCTCAATTTACGAAGATGCTGTCTATTATTGGTCGTGAGTTAAATCGTCAAGCTGTTCCATACTTTTATTTAGACGGAAATACACCTTCGCAAGAACGTGTAGAGCTATGTGATCGGTTTAACGACGGAGAAGGGGATCTATTTCTCATTTCTTTAAAAGCTGGTGGTACGGGTCTTAATTTAACGGGTGCCGATACGGTTATATTGTACGATTTATGGTGGAATCCAGCTGTTGAACAACAAGCAGCAGATAGAGCATATCGAATGGGACAAAAAAATACGGTACAAGTTATTAAGTTAGTGGCTCACGGAACAATTGAGGAAAAAATGCATGAACTGCAAGAGAGTAAGAGAAATTTAATCGCTGAAGTGATTGAGCCGGGAGAAGAGAAATTGTCCTCAATTACTGAGGAAGAAATTCGAGATATTTTAATGATCTAACATAAAAAGCTATGCCTTCAAATGTATGAGGACATAGCTTTTTTGTTGTAATAATTATATTTTGTTTTGTTTTGTACAAAGTAAAGAAATCAAATGTTATTTAAATTACTTCTTTGTGCCTTTACTTTTGTATGGCTTGGCAGCTGCCTTTTTCTTTGCACTTGATTGCCAACGGTTCCACCCTTTACTTCCTGTACCTTGTCCTACACCTTTTTTTGGTTTTGCTTTCGTTTTACTCATATGATCACTCCGTTATATAAAAATCTTATTTGATAATAGTCAATGATTTAGAAAATACTCTTTATAAATGACTATGTTTACTTTAAGTAAAAATAAACTGCTTGAATGCTATAGTATAACATGAATTTGCAAGTAAACTGAAAGGAATTATAAAGAAAATGAAAATAATACGAAATACTGCGGATTCTATATTTCGAACGATTACATTACTTGTTGTGTATACGTTAGTTTCGGTTAGTGAAACGTTTTTGGGATTGACGAGACAGAAAAAGTAAAGATGTTAAATTAGCAACAATCAATAAAGCCGTAAAATAAAGAATTGAAAAATATTTTTAAATTTTTGTTGACTTTCTTTATTTTTTGTATAGAATAATCATTAATAAAATGTTTCAGAGATGTGACAACAAAACGACTATGAAAGGACGAGTAGTAGTAGGATGTAGTCTAAGCGAGTCAGGGGTGGTGTGAGCCTGATACGAAGCCTATTATGAAGAACCTCCTGGAGTTGCTAACCGAAATCCTTTACAGGAAAGTAGACTTAGCCGGGTACTTCGCCGTTACAAGAAGAACAGTATCGAGATATTTCATCTCCGTACTGTATAAGTGAGCAACCTCTGTTGCTAATTTGGGTGGTACCGCGGAACCAAAGTCTTTCGTCCCAGTTTTTTGGGGAAGAAGGGCTTTTTTTGTTGGCTTCTTTTCACAACATCCAAACATTTTAGGAGGAAACCACCATGTATCAATCATTAATGACAGTAAGAGAGACTCAAATCGCAATTAAGGAAGTTAAAACATTTTTTGAGGATCAATTAGCAAAACGCCTTGAACTATTCCGCGTATCTGCACCATTATTCGTAACGAAAAAATCAGGATTAAACGATCATCTAAACGGTGTAGAACGTCCAATTGAATTTGATATGTTACATTCAGGAGAAGAATTAGAAATTGTTCACTCACTAGCGAAGTGGAAAAGATTCGCATTACATGAATATGGGTATGAAGCTGGTGAAGGTTTATATACAAACATGAACGCGATTCGTCGTGATGAAGAACTTGATGCAACACATTCCATTTACGTTGACCAATGGGATTGGGAAAAAATCGTTCAAAAAGAATGGCGTACTGTAGATTACTTACAAAAAACAGTACAAACAATTTATGGAATATTCAAAGATTTAGAAGATCACTTATTTGAAAAATATCCGTTCCTTGGAAAGTATTTACCAGAAGAAATTGTTTTCATCACTTCCCAAGAATTAGAAGATAAATATCCAGAATTAACACCGAAAGATCGTGAACATGCAATTGCAAAGGAACACGGTGCAGTCTTCATTATCGGAATTGGTGATGCACTTCGTTCAGGTGAAAAGCATGATGGGCGCGCAGCTGATTATGATGATTGGAAATTAAACGGTGACATTTTATTCTGGCACCCAGTATTACAATCTTCATTCGAATTATCATCAATGGGAATTCGTGTTGATAGCAAATCACTTGATGAGCAATTAACGAAAACAGGTGAAGATTTCAAACGTGAGTACGATTTCCATAAAGGTATTTTAGAAGACGTACTACCATTAACAATTGGCGGTGGTATTGGACAATCAAGAATGTGCATGTACTTCTTACGAAAAGCACATATCGGTGAAGTTCAATCTTCTGTATGGCCTGACGATTTACGTGAAGCTTGCAAGAAAGAAAACATTCATCTGTTTTAATAGAAGAGAGAGAATAACTCAAAGAGTTATTCTCTCTTTTTTATTGTGTAAACGAATGGTTTACAGTGGATTGTACCAATAGTTTCTTTTTTTTTTATCTCCTATTATGTCATCATTTGTTAAAGGAGGGGACGTTATGAGCTTAGGACAACAACTTAAAAGATTACGAGAGTCAAAAGGGTTTTCACAAGAAGATGTTGCTAAAAAGATTGGTGTTACGAGGCAGGCGGTGTATAAATGGGAAAATGATAAAAGTTACCCTGATATTGAAAATTTGATTTTATTGAGCGAAATGTATAATGTTACGCTCGATGAGTTAATAAAAGGGAACCAAAATTTAAAAGAGAAAATACATATTGATGAAGATGAAGATTTTGAGAAAGAGAATGAGTTTGGTTTTTATATTGGGTTTGGTTTGCTGATTGTGAGTGCCTTCGTTGATTATGAAGGAATGCAAGAGATCTTATTAGGGATAGCACTATTCATGATGGCTTTTTATTCTGACGTGAAGAAAGTTATTTTGAATGAGTTCAGATCATTTTTCAAAAGGAAAGATATATATGATAAGAAGTGAGAAGAGTCCATTATATTTCCTAGGAAAGAGTATAACAAGAAATCCAATTGTTTTATGATGATTTTGGGATGTTGATAGTATGTTAAAAAGCTCAAACAAGCATAACCCCGTTCTAAAGCTAGGACGGGGTTGAAAATCTAAGTTTTATGAAGCAAGAAATTCTTTTAAATATTTTATTTCAGTAAAGACTTCTTATAAAACATTACTTACTTGTTACCGAGTTCTTCCGCTAAACCAATTAAAATTCCTTCAGTTCCACGAATGTAGCAAAGTCGATACGAGTCCTCGTACTGAACTACTTCGCCAACGAGCTGAGCACCATGCTTCTTAGTAAGTCTAGATACCATTTCGTCAATGTCTTCAACGGTGAACATGACGCGCAAATAACCGAGGGCATTTACAGGAGCTGTCCGGTGATCTGCAATAGTAGGTGGTGTGAGAAATCGCGAAAGTTCAATTCGGCTATGGCCATCTGGGGTTACCATCATAGCAATCTCCACGCACTGAGAACCGAGACCAGTTACGCGACCGGCCCATTCACCTTCGACAGTAGCGCGTCCTTCTAGTTTTAATCCAATCTCTTCGAAGAAAGATATTGCGTTATCAAGAGATTCTACAACGATGCTGACATTGTCCATTCTTAGTAATTTGTTGTTTGCCATAGTTTTTATCTCCTTATATGTAGAAATGTATTATTTAATTCTCCTCATAATTATACTAAAGTTCCTTCTAAACAAAAAACAACTTGTCACAGTGTAGGAAAGTGTGACAAGTTGTTTTCGGGTATAGTATATAATATTTTATTAACGAACAACACTTCGTAAACCCTCTACTATTGAAATACGCGTGAACTTTCTTTCGTGAATGCTATTATTTTAAGGATTTGATAATGTAGTTTCTATTCGATAATATAACTTCGACTTTCCTGCAAAATAGTCCTATCCTGTTTCTATTTATATAGGAAGGAAATAGATTCATATAATTTGTTTTAAGTTTTACTAGTGGAAATTAACTCATCTGCACTAAAGGCTCAATTTTCGCCATAAATGATTGATGCAGTGCCTCAACACCTGTTACTAAATGAAGGCGGTCAATAACGACAGACACTTTAATTTCTGATGTACTTACCATTTTAATATGAATATCTTCTTCTTTTAAAGTAGTGAACATATTCGCAGCAACACCTGGATTAGAGACCATACCAGATCCTACAATTGATACTTTTGCTAAATGATTTTCATATTCTACAGATTCGTATTGTAATGTTTCTTGATGTTGTTCTAATACCTCTAATGTTTCTTTTAAATCACTAGAATGGATTGAGAAGGAGAGGTGAACAGTTCCTTCATTTGTAATACTTTGAATGATGATATCTACATTAATATGTGCCACTGCTAATGTAGAGAAAACTGTTGAAAGTGAACCTTGTTCCAATCCTTTCATTGTGACGCGTGTAATATTATCTTCAAATGCAATACCTTTAACGATTGATTGTTGTTCCATGTTACATTCTCCTTTTACAATTGTTCCGTTTTCTTGTTCCATACTTGAGCGAACTTCTAAAATGACATTATGATTTTTAGCAAATTCAACAGCACGTGGGTGTAATACACCAGCACCGAGATTTGCTAGCTCTAGCATTTCGTCATAAGAAATTTCATCTAATTTATAAGAGTTTTTTACAACTCGTGGGTCCGTCGAATAAACACCGGTCACATCTGTGTAAATATCGCATTTTTTTGCTTTCAGCGCAGCAGCTAATGCAACAGCAGTTGTATCAGAACCACCGCGTCCAAGCGTTGTAATTTCATGGTTTTCACTAACTCCTTGGAAGCCAGCTACAATAACAATCGTACCTTCAGTAAGATAAGACTGAATGCGATCTGTATGAATGTCAGTAATCCGTGCACTACTATGTACAGATTCTGTCGTAATACCAGCTTGCCATCCTGTTAATGAAATCGCGTTATAACCTTTTGCTTGTAGTGCCATCGTTAATAATGAAATAGTTACTTGTTCTCCTGTAGATAGAAGCATATCCATTTCGCGTTTACTCGGATTTTCTGAAATCGCGTTAGCAAGTGCTACAAGTTCATCTGTGCTCTTTCCCATTGCTGAAACGACAGAGACGATACTATGTCCTCGTTCATATTCTTCAATAATTAAATTTGCTACATGTTGAATACGCTCAACACTTCCGACAGAAGTGCCACCAAATTTTTGTACAATCGTTTCCATTACGAATTCCTTCTTTCATCCATTTTTAAGAATAGATTAGGACATATATAAATCCCAACATTCCTGTAGTTACCAGAGAAAAACAAAAAACACCATCTCAAATAAGTGAGGATGGTGCTGTTACAGGAAAAGGGAAACAGAAAACGGAGCTAATAAAAAAACCGCCAAAAAAGGAATATCATAAGAATGATATCTCTTTTTTGTAGATAGCTCTTCATACATACACTTCTGTACATATGACAGTTCTGTTTCTATTCGAAAACAGCCCCAATCGATAAATGCAGAGAAAATTATCGATTTCGGCAATACTTCCTTTCATCTAATTTCATAGACATCTCTGTGTCTCCATTAGAATAATCATAAGTATCGCAACCTCTATCTCACGTTTTAGGCGAGAGTGTTTGATTTATGAAGTTGTTGGTAACATTTGTTTTATAATAATTTAAATTTTTCGGGGAATCAAGTGTTTTGTATAAATTTTAAAAATTCTTTCTTTTTACAGGGAAGTTTGTGAAAAATGTAGCAAAATGAATTCGTTGCATGTACATTAAAAGTATAGTGCATTGGAGGTGGAAGAATGAAGGGGAAAAAGCCTATTTATGTTTCGGCAGAAATGAACACAACAATGGAGAAATTATGGGAATATACGCAAGAGCCAAACATACATACAGAGTGGGATGCCCGCTTTACTGAAATTTCGTATTTAGAGAAAGAAGAAGGAGAATCGCAGAAGTTTTTATATAAAACAAAAATCGGATTTGGACTTGAAATAGCTGGTGAAGGGGAATCGATAGGTGAAATAAAAAAAGAAACAGGTGAACGGATTTCTTCTTTAAAATTTTGGACAGACAATCAATTATCACTTATTCAAATAGGGCGTGGTTATTGGAAGTATACACCGTGTAAAGAACACATTCATTTTGAGACACAATATGATTATGATACGAGGTTTGGTCGTATAGGGAATATAATAGATGTCTATATGTTTCGGCCGTTATTAGGCTGGGCGACTGCTTGGAGTTTTGATGCTTTAAAATTATGGCTAGAAAAAGGGCTTCACCCTAGATTACTAATTAAAAGAACAATAACATATTGGCTCGTATGTTTTTTATTTGCTTTTGTATGGATGTATCAAGGAATAGTACCGAAACTAGTGTTTACTCATTCAGAAGAAGTAAAAATGCTGTCTGTGATGATTGGTTCAACTGAACATAGTATTTTTGTACTTAAAATAATTGGATTACTAGAAATTATTTTTGGTGTCATATGGTTGTTGCCATTTCAAAAGCGAAAAGTATTTATCGTACATATTTTTATGTTAATAGCCTTAACGATAGCAGCAGGATTTACGAATATTGTAAGCTTTACAGAGCCGTTTAATCCAATTACATTAAACGTTTTACTAATGGGGTTATCGATTGTCGGTTATATAAATAGTTTTGATTTACCAAGTGCAAAAAATTGCAAGAGGAAGAGAAAGGGATAATGTATGGTTAATATGTATGAAAGGCTATTAGGAGATTCGTATAAAAAACTTCATCCGAAATTACAGAAACGCTATGAGATTACGGAAGAAAATAGCTTTACTGGAGAAGGGAGGATGGATGAAATTTATGGAGGTTCTATTTTCGTAAAATTAATATTAAAAATTACATCGAAGTTTAGAATGTTTTTCTCTGAGCGGGGGAAGGAAGTGCCATTTACAATACATAATACCGCTGAGCGAGATGAACATGGAAATGAACTTGTACGGTGGAATCGTACTTTTTATTTTCATAATAAGAAAAGATACTTTAACGCCATTATGCAGATGGATGAAGAGAATAATGAAATTGTAGATTATTTTGGTGAACCGCACTTACTTGTTTCTACATTGAATTTTCATATTGATGAGGTGGGAGCAATGCATATTTCTTCAAAGAAACAATGGTTTTACATGTTTGGAAGGAAAGTCCCGTTACCTAGATTTTTATATGGGGAGGCCAACATTGTAGAAAGTTATGATGAAACAATACAATGTTTTCGAATTCATGTACAAGTACGCAATCCGTTAATTGGTTCATTATTTTCATATAAGGGAACATTTGTGGAAAGGAAATAAACGAAATGAACAATATAATAGTTGGGCTTGCTTGTTATATTATTTTTCTAATATGTGAGTGGTCAAATATAAACCCAGTTGAAGCAATTATTTTATTATCTATTTTGTTATTTATACCGATGTCATTTTGCATCATTGATAAGAAAAGAAGAAATGGATCATATGTTTTCTTTTATAAACTCGTATCGCTGTTATATCCAATTGCAGTAATTAGTGCAACGCTAGCTTTCGTAACAAATCACTATTTCTTTGCGTTACTTTGGTTTGTATATACAGGAATTGTTGCGTTATTTGGTGTAAGTAGATTGCTAGAAAGAGGATGGAAACCGTTAGAAGAGACGGCTATCGATAGTGCGTTTATGTATTTGTTTTTAGGTGGTTGCTGGTTTTTTGCTTCAGTAGCAAAATTGTCCATTATGCATTTTAGTTCTGACATTGTTTTGCTTACCGCTGCACACTTTCATTATTCAGCGTTTCTATTGCCGTTATCAGCGGGTTTAATTGGGAGAAAAAGAGAAAAGAGAAGTAAAGTATATGATGCTATTATGTTTATCATCGTTGTTTCACCTATGACAGTTGCAATAGGAATTACGTACTCAAGAGTATTTGAATTTTTTGCAGTGTTCCTATATTTATGTGCGATTTATGGTTATGGGATGTATGTTTGGCGAACGAAATTTAATGCTATTAGTGCAAAGATTCTCCTGATCATATCGTCTAGTACACTCATGGTAACAATTATGTTTTCACTTATATATTCGTATGGGAATTTGAAACATGTACTGACGATTACAATTGCTCAAATGGTTTGGATTCACGGTGTTGTCAATGGAATTGGAGTAGCATTACCAGCATTTGTTGGCTGGTTGATTGAAAAGAGTGCTCCGAATTATAAATATTATGGGAAACCAATGAGCAGGTTAAGAGGGAATGTGACAGTTGGTGAAGCATTTTTACATAACAGAAATTTAATAGAAAGCAAAGAATACAAAGGCTTAGTTGATAAAATGAATGATTTTCATAGTGAGGCATTTGACATATCGAAGATTCCTTTAAGTGTTATTCGCTTTTATGAAAATACAATAGAGTATGAGTTACAATCACATATTAAATGGAATCGTTGGTTCCGCCCTCTTGCATTTTTCTATGAGAAAATGAGTAAACGTGTAGGACAAATACATTTAGGAATGGGCGGCAAATGGGAAACGATGCATGGCTCTATCGTCGGGATAATAGATGAGAAGGATGGAAGAGAGGGTGTAAGGGCTTGGCTAAGAAAAAATGATGTAGGAGAATCTATATTTGTAGCTCTTTATTCAAAGCATACATATGAGAACGAGACGTATATGAATATTGCATTACCTTTACCATATTCGAATATGACAGGGATTTTGAAATTATGTAATAAGAGTAATGATTTAATTATTACTAGTAAGCTAAGAGAAGATGGTAAGGGAGATGAGGGGATTTATTTGCATACTCGTTTCTTTACGATACGTTTACCGTTAGCAGAGACTTTTATTATAAAAGAGAGCATGGATCACATATTAGAAGCTAATCATAGAATGTGGATATTTGGAGTTAAGTTTTTAGAAATTGATTATGAAATTAAGAAAATAGAGGAGAAGTAAGAGAAGCTTGGAGAGATTCCAAGCCTTTTTATGTATGTGTAATTGTTATAGCAACTTGTTTATCTAAGTCTCGGTCCCAAACGCGTTGAATTTCAAACGTACCCTTTTCAAAAAATAATGGGAATCTCTCTTTAAACCAATCTTGCATAGGAAGATTTAGTGCTTCATCAATTGGCACCCATAATAATTCGCCCTCAGGAGGGTTCATAAGAAGTTCACCATCAAATGAGTCTGTCCAATAATTGAATACCATATATCGAACATTTTCTTTCGGATTTACGTATTCATCTAGTCCCTTGAAAATTAAGTTAGAAACGTGAAGCCCAGTTTCCTCTTTCGATTCTCGTATAGCAGCTTGTAAGATGCTTTCTGGGAAATCTACTTTTCCGCCAGGAGCTATGTAGCCAGGAAAACCTCGATGATTGGGACGTTTTATAAGTAAAACGTCATTATTTTGCTGGATCATACACATTGTATAGATACGGTGCTCGATGTTATGAGGCATAATCATGTATTCTCCTTTATTTTTCTTGATAATTTTACCATAACATAATAGTTTCTTATATAATAAAAAATAGAATAGTGTTAATTTTCAGTTATATATTACAGATCCTATAATCAATTGAAAAGAGGAGAGAGAAATGCAAGGGGAAGTACAAAGAGAAAAAGATTTGGGGTATGTTGGAAAATTATTGTTGCCAGTAAAAGCGTCACCACATTTTAAATTTTTATGGATTGGGCAATTACTTTCGACTTTAGGCAGTTCGATAACGATGGTTATTTTGCCAGTCGTTGTGTATTCATTAACTGGTTCAACAGTTGTAATGGGAATGACTATGGCAATGTACATGCTTCCTAATATTCTTGCGTTACCGTTTGCTGGATTAGTAGTAGATCGAATTGATCGAGTGAAATTAATGTTATTTACAGATATAATCCGTTGCACATTAATGCTATTATTTGCAATGCTTATATTTATGGATGTTTTAACAATTCCACTTCTATATGTACTCGTAGCATTATATGGGCTTATGGAAGGGATATTTCAGCCAGCATATGCGGCTGTAAGGGCGAAAGTATTTGTACCGGAAATTCGAAATGCAGCTAATGCATTAACGCAAATGAGTAATCAAGGTATACGACTAATTGGACCGGCTCTTGGAGGATTGATTGTTTCAGTTGCATCTGCCGGAATAGGATTTGGACTGGATGCAGTAACGTATTTGCTATCATTTTTATGTTTATTATTTTTAAGAGAAATAAAGTTTAAAAAAGTAAAACCCATTGAAAAGAGACAAATCGATTACAAACAAGAGTTTATGGAAGGTGTTTTCGTTTTAAAAAATCATCCGTGGCTATGGATTACAATTTTAGTTTTTTCTTTCATTAATATTTGTTATGCAGGAATTATCGTCGTATTAATTCCGTGGTTATTTAATGTTCATCATCATTTTGAAGCATACGTGTATGGATTAGGAATGGCATCTTCTGGTGTTGGAGCTGTAATTTCCGCGCTAATATTTGGCGGGAGGGAACGGTGGCATAAGCGGGGATTACTTGCCTATGGTGGTGTATTAATAAGTGGTTGTGCGCTTTTAATAATGCCGTTTATTGCTTGGGCACCTGCATTAATTGGATTAATGGCAATTGAAGGGTTCGGTATGATGATATTTGGACTCATTTGGGAAACAAGTTTACAAGAGCTTGTGCCAGAAGAAGCATTTGGAAGGGTGGCAAGCCTTGATATGCTAGGTTCATTTGCTTTATTGCCACTAGGTTATGTAGTTGTAGGATGGTTAGCTACTGTCATAGGTGGCGAGATAACGATTATAACACTAGCTATATTAGTACTTGTAACAATTGGAATAGCGTTATGTGTGCCAAGTATTCGACGATTTGATTGATGATATAAGGGAAGGGGAACGACTTATATGATTATAGAAAACTTGAACGACATAGTAGCAAAGGAATTGGACAGCGAATACACTTTGCAGGAAAAGATCTTTGAAGCAAAAAATTTCACAGTCTATATCGTTATCCGTAGAGAACATACGCTAACATATAATCAACTAGTATTATTAAAACATCTTTGTAACGAAAAGCCTTCTGTACATATTTGGCATAAGAAAATTAGCACCGAAGCAACAGAACTGGAAATCACAAAAGAGGTAACAGAAGCGATTCAATATGGTTTTGTAAATGAAGAGTAAGCCATAATCAAATTAGGGCTTACTCTTCATGGAATACAAATGTTTGTTTCATTTGTTTCCCTTCATTTACCGGATGACCGTTGTAAGAGAAATTGTTTTCTTCCCAAGTGATGACGACTTTGAAATTATGGCTGTGAAAGTCTAAAGGGAATAAGATGTAGTCAAAGCTTGTCTGACTTTTTGAAACGTTGTTATGTAATGTAGTAGGGTTAAAAGTAGCTTTAGAGGTAGGGGTGTTATCAACGATTTCTACAGCTACGTTTGATACATCATTACCGATGTTTTTTACAAGTAAACGATATGTACCATATACACCTTGTTTTGGCTGCACTGCTTGCTTGTTTGCGTTATGGGATTTATCAATTTCGATATACCACTGTTTTGACTTTGATTCAATTGGTAGTGATTGAAATGTGTATGCACTAGCTTGTATTGGCAATGCTAAACAGATTAGTGCAAAGAGAGAAAATATTTTTCTTTTCATTTTTAGAGAGCCACCATTCTGTAACGGATTTATTTATTATTATCTTCTCTTTATGTGAGTATATACCATATAATGTAAGGGGATATTTGTGACAATCATGAATATAATTTATATTTTAAATGCAAAAATTGCTTTTAACATTCAGTTAAACACATCTTATATGGTAGGTGCGGGGGGAATACCGTTATATTAACGGCTGTATTCTTTATGAAAGCTGTGAAAAATAAAAATGAGAATATTGAAGTAGATGTGCAATTAGAGAAGGAAGCTGTGTAGAGATTTTTCTACACAGTTTTTTCTAATGTGAAAAAATTCCCAAAAATATGTTAAAATAACATTGTCATACAACAAGGGGGATTTGTTTTATGGAAAATGGACATCTTGCTAAAGTAGATGTAACGAAAAGAATTGAATCGAAATCTAAGTACAATAAGAAACTTGAAAAATATCAAAGGCGCTTATTAGCATTGCAGCAAATAGTAAAAGAAGAAAAAATTGCAGTGATGCTCGTTATGGAAGGCTGGGATGCGGCTGGAAAAGGCGGAGCGATTAAGCGAGTGACAGAACACCTTGATCCACGTGGGTTCCAAGTAAATCCAATTGGAGCACCAGCACCTCATGAAAAACGGTACCATTACTTGCAACGTTTCTGGCGAAAACTTCCTCAGTACGGACAAATTACTATTTTTGATCGCTCATGGTACGGCCGTGTGTTAGTTGAGCGTGTTGAAGGTTTTGCTACAAAGGAAGAGTGGACGAGAGCGTATGATGAGATTAATGATTTTGAAAAACTATTAACAGATGATCATTATATAGTCGGAAAGTTTTTCTATCATATTAGTAAAGACGAACAATTAAAGAGGTTTAAAGATAGAGAGAACAATCCTTTGAAAAGATGGAAAATTACAGATGAAGATTGGCGCAACCGTGAAAAATGGGATGAATATGTTGAAGCGATGGAAGACATGTTTGAAAAAACAAATAAGCCAAATGCGAAATGGCAAATTATCGCGAGTAACGATAAATTATACGCTCGATTGAAAACGTTGAAAGTGATTATTTCATTAATTGAGGATTATCTCTTAGAACATAATATAGAATTACCTTCGTATTATCATGAAATAAAAGAGGGAAAGACAGAGGTTTTTGCAGCTAATGAAGATGCAGTTGTAAAATAGTACAGAGTTTACATATGAAATATAAAGTAGAGTTACCCTGTAATTTTAAACAATAAAATTATAGGGTATTTTTTTTATTTAGAAACATTTTACAATTAACGGAATAAGGTATATAATCAATAATCATATTAACAATGTTAATATGATTATTGATTATATACAATGTGGGGGTCTTATTTTGAAGGGAAGAGATGTTGTTTTAGGTTTATTGATGGAAAAAGAATTGTCTGGTTATGATATTAAAATTGTGTTCGAAGACGTATTTACTCATTTTTTTGATGGGAGTTTTGGAATGATTTATCCAACGTTACGACAGTTGGAAAAAGAGGGGAAAATAAAAAAAGAGGTTATTATGCAAGAAGGAAAACCGAATAAAAAAATGTACTTTATTACAGATGAAGGACGTGAAGAATTTTATCAATACATGCAAACAGATGTAGAGAAAGATGTTTTACGTTCAGATTTTTTAATGAGGATGTATTTCGGTAATTATAGCGATGACAAGGCGATAAAAAAATGGATTGAGGACGAGATTGAAAGGAAAGAGGTATACATTGCGGATCTTCGTTTGAAATATGAAAAGTGGAGAGAAGGTATTACTTTTGTTGAGGAAATTTCACTCGATGTAGGTATCGCATCGTATAGTGCTCAAGTAGAGATGTTGAAAAGAAAACTAGAGCAACTAGAAGCAAAAGAACACAATAAAATGGAAGAATGAAAAATCCGTTCATAATAAATAAAGGGGTAGATGAACATGGAGCAATCAAAGGGTATTAAGGTTGTCTTTTTAATGTGTCTAGGTATATTTCTTTGTATGATTGATACGACAATTATGAATATAGCTTTACCCGCGATACAAACGAGTGTAAATACGTCATTAGAAAAGATGTCTTGGGTATTAAATGTATATACGATGACGATTGCGGTACTCGCCATTCCGTTAGGGCGGATAGCTGATATTTTTGGGAAAGCAAAGATGTATATTCTTGGTTTGATAATTTTTGGCGGTGGATCCGTACTTTGTGCTTTTGCTAATACGGGCGATTTCCTTATCTTTTCTCGCTTTATACAAAGTGTAGGTGCAGCGATTTTATTTCCGACTAGTATGGTAATTGGTGTATCAGCAATGCCATTAGCTAAGAGGCATGTTGCACTTGCAATTTTAGGAGTATCACAAGGGTTATCAGCCGCGATGGGACCAGTAATAGGTGGAATTATTACACAAAATTTCGGTTGGAGATGGGTGTTCTTCGTTAATGTTCCAATTTGTATTCTTGGAGTCATTTTATGCTGCATTATGTTACAAATAAAAAATGAAGAACGTATTATTTCAAAAATAGATTGGGTAGGACTACTATTAAGTAGCGCAGCAATTTTTTCTTTTACTCTCATATTAGTAAAAGGCAATGCATGGGGATGGCAAAGTAATATAGCTTTGTCTTGTTATGCAATTAGCACTATTTCTCTTATTCTATTTGTGCTAGTGGAACGAAAGATTCATAATCCAATGGTAAATTTAAATTTATTTAAAGATCGTATATTTGTTGGAGCATCTATCGTTGTAATATTAAGTAATTTGTTTTTAATTGGAGTAACTGTATTACTTCCAACGTTCTTGACGAAAATACAAGGTCGAACGGAAATCGAAGCAGCTTTTTTAGTGACACCTATTTCAGCAATGATATTTTTTGTTTCACCAGTTGCAGCAACATTAATTAAAAAGCTTGGCAAAGTAACTATTATTTTGTCAGGCTTTCTTATTATGGGTGTATCTTATTATTGGTTGCAAATGATTGATGTTAATTCAACAAATATAGAAATAATTATTCCATGTATGATATTAGGTGTTGGGTATGGTTTAGTAGTAGGTCCAATTACAGTTTTAAGTGCTTCTTCGTTTGAAGGGGAATTATTAACTGCTTCTCAAAGTGTTGTCTCGATGTTACGACAAGTTGGAATTGTATTAGCAGTTGCAATATTTGTATCTAACTTAACGCACAACATAACTGTAAATAAAGAGAATGTATATCGTTATGCAGAAGAAAAAGTGCGTAATATTCATGTGAGTAGTGCCCAGCAAGCTGAGATATTGCAAATATCAAAAGGAAAAATAGAGAAACAAAGTATAGAAACAAATGCAGAAAAACATCAAAATGAAACATTTGTAGAGTTAAATAAAGAGAAAAAAGATGAATTAATCCGCCAAAAAGTGAATGAAGTATTAAATGATGTTCCGGTAGAATATAGAGATATAAAAAGAGAAGAAGTTATGAATCAAGTGACAAAGGAAGTTGAAAAACAAGAGGAAAGTATAAAAAAAGAAGTACTTGTATTTTCGAATGATGTAAATCACTATGCTCGAAATCAAATGGCTATGAGTTTTACAGATCTATATAAAGCAAGTGTGCCGATTATATTCATGTGTGCTTTAGTAAGTTTGTTATTTTTGGAAGGAAAGGCTTGGAGTAAAAGGAGAAGGGGAAGAGCGGTTGGGGGACTGTAAGGGAAATAAGTTAAAGATCAGTTATATTCAAATGATGGAACGCTAGTTATGAAAAAAATAGTATAGTTATTTTGGGAACTCTTCGGTAATGGTTGAAACATAAGCCGTAGGGTTCTTTACATGTATAAATAAATGTTCGTATTTTAAATTTGGGGATTTTGTTGTTCTATAGTACATTAACAAGAGGTATAAGTTTTATAGAAAGGGTGAGAAAATGATAGATACAGCAGATGCTTCAATAAGTAATCATATATATACAGAAGAAGAGCAACAAAAATTATACAAAAGAACATTAATAATCGTAAGCATTTCACAAATGTTCGGCGGAGCTGGGTTAGCTGCTGGCATTACAGTAGGTGCACTTCTTGCGCAGCAAATGCTTGGGACAGATGCATATGCAGGATTGCCGGCAGCTATGTTTACAATGGGATCTGCAGTAGCGGCTTTCTTTGTTGGGAAGTTATCGCAAAAACATGGTCGCCGCATAGGGCTTGCAGGAGGTTTTATAGTAGGTGGACTAGGGGCTATTGGAGTTGTGGTGGCAGCTTTAACAAATAGTATTATTCTTTTACTAGTTTCTTTACTTATATATGGCGCGGGCACAGCTACGAATTTACAAGCGCGTTATGCTGGAACAGATTTAGCGAATAAGAAGCAAAGAGCAACTGCTATTAGTATTACGATGGTAATGACGACTTTTGGTGCAGTCGCAGGTCCAAATTTAGTAGGAGTAATGGGAAGGTTTGCTCATTCAATTGGAATTCCTGAACTTGCTGGTCCATTCATATTATCAGCAGCTGCATTTATACTGGCAGGTATTGTCCTTTTTGTTATGCTTCGTCCAGATCCGTTACTTATTGCAAATATGATAGAAACATATAAACAAGAACATACATATAAAGGGCAAGCAGTAACAGAAGAAGCGACAGAAAACAAACGAGGTATTACTGTTGGAGCCATCGTAATGATACTTACACAAATCGTGATGGTTGCGATTATGACGATGACGCCAGTTCATATGGGACACCAAGGTCATGGATTAAGTGAAGTAGGGCTTGTGATTGGTTTTCATGTTGGTGCAATGTATCTTCCATCTCTCGTTACGGGAATGCTAATTGATAAAATTGGAAGAACTACGATGAGTATAGCTGGTGGAGTAATTTTACTAGCAGCAGGTGTCATAGCTGCGTTAGCGCCGAGTGACTCTTTAATACTATTAATCGTTGCTTTGTCTTTACTTGGATTAGGATGGAACCTTGGTTTAATAAGTGGTACTGCTCAAATTGTTGATGCAACTATACCTTCCACACGTGCAAAAACACAAGGGAAAATAGATGTGTTTATTGCGCTAGCTGGAGCTTCAGGCGGAGCGATGTCAGGTATGGTAGTAGCGAATTCAAGTTATGCGGCATTGTCATTAGCTGGAGGAGTTTTAGCTTTCATGCTTATTCCAATTGTGATATGGGCTCGGACAGGTAAAGTGAAACTTTAATTAGTGGGGGCTTCATCCCCCACTAATTATTAGTTGAACCAATCGGACTTTAATGGGCAGGTGATCCCCCACTTAAATTCTTTGCTTTCGCTGCATTTTGAGGTGGGGGTCTTACTGCCCATTAAAGCGGGATAAATAAAATTAAGATAAAACAAGCTGCGTTCAAAGGGAGGTAACCAATCTTTGAATGCAGCTTGTTTATATTTAGTTGTATAAAAGAAAAATGTTAGTTTAAATCCCACTCCACAATAAGCCCTAAATGCGTAAGGCCACCACCAAATCCGTATAGTAAAAGTGTGTCTCCGTTATTTAATTTTCGTTCTTTTCTAGCTAAATCTAGAGCGAGTGGAATAGATACG
The DNA here is from genome assembly GCF_007558965.1 of Bacillus sp. HY001. Lineage (NCBI taxonomy): Bacteria > Bacillati > Bacillota > Bacilli > Caryophanales > Bacillaceae > Bacillus > Bacillus sp. HY001. Next base: position 234,839 of record NZ_VLTE01000031.1, read on the forward strand.
GAAGATGTATTCCCCATATACTCCACGCTCGTTAATGTTTTTTGCATTGGAATTTGAGATTTTTCGCAAATAGATTCGATCATGCGTAAATTAGCGCTATGAGGAATGAACCAATCTATTTCATCTATTTGCATATTAGCGGTATGTAATAGTTCTTTAATACCTGCTGGCACCGTACGTGTTGCCCATTTATATACTTCTCTCCCATTTTGCACGATTTTTTCATTTGTTTGCAGTTGTGTGCCATTCATAGTAGTAGATAAGTTTGTTCGGTATAGATGAATGCCACCGTGCCCATTTGTTCCCATATGAGCAGCAATAAAGCTCGGTTTGTTTTCATCCCTTTCTAATAAAATAGCGCCAGCACCATCACCGAATAAAATACAAGTCGTTCTATCGGTGTAATCAGTAACTTTAGATAATGTCTCAGTTGCTACGACAAGTACTTTTTCGTGTGATCCAGAAGTGATTAAGCTATTCCCAACGTGCAGGCCATATGTGAAACCAGCGCAAGTTGCATTTAAATCAAATGCTATTGTATGAGGTATGTTGAAGTGTTGTTGTATTTGACACGCGACACTCGGAAAAACATAGTCAGCGGTTGTTGTAGCGACGATGATACAGTCTATATCTTCTAAGTTCTTTTTAAAAGTTGTACATAAATTTTCAATTGCTTTAATGGCTAAGTGTGAGGAGTATTCGTCTTCGCAAGCAATTCTTCTTTCCTTCATTCCTGTTCTTTGTACAATCCATTCATCATTCGTATCGATCATCTTTTCTAAATCATTATTAGATAATATTTGATCTGGAACATAAGTACCGATTGCAGTAATACGAGATTTAGAATGCATAGGAACATCTCCTAACTTATTTTTATAACCTGATACTAATATTAGGTTATAAAAGTGTCAACAAAGATTTTTCGTTTATTAAAATCAGTATATTTTAATAAAGCGAAAAGGGATTTGAGGAGTGATGTCAAAATAATATACGGAAAGCTTCTAAAATTGATCATGAAGGGGTTTGAGATTCTTGAAAAGAATCGTATATGTATTGTCTCTAGTTTTAATTTGCAGCCTTACTTATTTTATTTTACCAGAGAAGTCTTACGCTTGTGAGTGTATGAAAGCATCACCGGAAGAGAGGTTACAAAACAATGATGTAGTGTTTGAAGGTAAGGTATTAGAGGTTCAAGAGAAGGGCGGAAAAATGAAAACATTATTTGAAGTGAAGAGAATTTGGAAAGGGACAAGCTCTTCGCAAATTATTATATATACAAGTTTTAGTAGTTGTACATTTCCTTTTTCAGAGGGGGGAGAGTACTTAGTCTTTTCTTCTTATAGAGGAGAGGAAAAGTTAGAGACATCTATGTGTAGTGGAACGAAGAGATTAGATGAGGCAGGGGCGGACAAAGTGGCTTTAAGTCAAATTGCAAAAGAATCTGTTCCGACGAAGAAAGTCGATTTAAAAGGTGGCATGTTGAACGGTTTAAGCTGGTGGCAAGTTGTTACCCTTTCTGTAGGTCTGTTACTAATAGCAGTTCTTGTGATTTTTAGTGTAAGAAGAACGCGCAAAAAATGACGATTAAAGTAAATATATAAGGATTTTCTTTCTGTTTCTATCATGCCTTTCGAGAGGACTCCCACCTCTAAATGTAAGTGAAGGTGGTGAGGTGAATCGAAAGAAATATTTTATTTTCGAGAAAAAACAGAAACGTATGTTCTTTTTTGCTATAATATCCTTAACAAGGAGGTGAATAAAATGACAAAGGAAAATCCATCAAACTATAAAACTCTT
>NZ_VLTE01000294.1:0-502 GCF_007558965.1 Bacillus sp. HY001
GGAATGCCTAGGATTCCAAAGTATATTCGTTCTTCTGAAAAAGAGATTCTGTATACAAACCAAGATTGCATCATTAAAAACGGTAGATTTTTAAAGTTTCCAAAGACGAAATTACAATTAAATATTGGGAAACTAGGTTTCACTGAAGGTAAACTGAAACAAGTTCGTGTGATTCCAAAATACAATGAATATGTAGTGGAATTGGTAATTGATGTTCCTTCTGAAGAACAAATTATTGAAGAGAATGCTCGTTATATGAGTATTGATTTAGGGATTGATAACCTTGCAACCATCGTAACAAACACAGGTATGAAGCCTGTCCTTGTTAAGGGCAAACATGTCAAAAGCATAAATCAATATTACAACAAAATGAAGAGTCATTTTACAAGCATTCTTAGAAATGGAAAACAAACTAATGAAGGACCTTTTACTTCTAAAAGGATAGAAAAACTTCATCAAAAACGTTACTTGAAAATAAAAGACGTCTTCCATAAAGTTAGTC
>NZ_VLTE01000295.1:0-792 GCF_007558965.1 Bacillus sp. HY001
TGTTATCAAGCATTGCAGAACGTTGGGAAACAAGAGAAAAATATAAAAATAAATATGTAATAGCAAGGAGAAGGGAAACGTATGTATAATATACTTAAGCGTCAATTTAATTACATTATCCGAGGGGTGATTCGGATTAACGAAGAGGTACAAAGGGAATTGGACCTATTGGTGCAAAAGATTTGTGAAACTGTGTCTTCTGTCCAAAAAATCATCCTTTTTGGTTCTCATGCATATGGCACACCAAATGAAGACAGTGATTTTGATCTCTGTATTGTTGTGGAAGGTGTAGGAGAAAGAAAAAGGGAAGTCATTAATCGTATCAATTGGGGGATTTACGATGTAATGGAAACGCCAGTTGATATTTTAGTGTATGGGCCAGAAGAGTTTCAAGAACGTGCTAGCCGTAATGTAACTATGGAACATAAGATTGCACTAGAAGGGACGGTCCTATATGAAAAATATTGAGGATCTAAAAGAGTGGGTATTCATTGCAAAATCTGATTTAGATTCTGCTAGTTACTTAACTCACATGAAACCTTTCCCTACTGCAATTATTTGTTATCATAGTCAACAATGTGTGGAAAAACTTCTAAAAGGATTTCTTGCACTAAACGGTAGAACAGTCCCAAAAACTCATAACCTTTTAGTGCTGCACAAATCGTGTCGGAAATTAGATGAGGAATTCTCATTGATTTTAGAACAGTGCGTGCAGCTAAATGGTTATGCTACAGACATTCGTTATCCGTATTTTGAAGCACTTACTGTTCAAGATGGATTAATCGCTATACA
>NZ_VLTE01000296.1:0-261 GCF_007558965.1 Bacillus sp. HY001
AAGTTAAGAAAAAGTGATTTAGTTGAACAAGCAAAGGCATAACACATTTTATATTGACTAATATGTTATGCCTTTTATTAATCCGCATTTTCCAGACGATACCCCAATATAATCTGTTTGAGTGGACTCGAGATGACTAAGGGGATTTTAAACTTAAACCTCTGCTAGATTTTTTTACATCTATTAGTGTTTATTTGATGATAGGGGGAAAAGCTTCATCCTAAAATTGGGTAACAGTTCTTTATTGGAAATTTCCCAAAT
>NZ_VLTE01000297.1:0-318 GCF_007558965.1 Bacillus sp. HY001
TCTTTTATTTCTTTACACTCGTATATGTTATTCTCCGAGTCTTCAATTAATTTATTGCGACGATTGGTGTATTCAATTGCACCTAAAGTCGCTAATGCACGAGGGTCTAACCCTAGAATTTCCATGTATTCCTCTCCTTTCCTCTACAATAATTCGATAGGGGGAAGGAGATTCCTTTAGTGATTTTGTTATATAACGTGTTACTTATTAGTGGGAATGTTATTTATCATGGATGAAATACAATTAAATTTAAAAGAATCCTCAAACTCTCAATCATTTTTCCTGACTAATCTCCATATGGAGGATTTGTTTATTTTT
>NZ_VLTE01000298.1:0-263 GCF_007558965.1 Bacillus sp. HY001
TTCTTCTACAACTGGCTGCTCTTCTGCAATCGGTGCTTCTTCTACAACTCGTTGTTCTTCTGCAATCGGTGCTTCTTCTACAACTCGTTGTTCTTCTGCAATTACTTCCACTTCTTCTAACTCTTCTGCTTCTGCAATTACTTCTACTTCTTCTGACTCTTCCGTTTCTGCAATTACTTCCACTTCTTCTGACTCTTCTGCTTCTGCAATTACTTCCACTTCTTCTGACTCTTCTGCTTCTGCAATTACTTCCACTTCTTCTG
>NZ_VLTE01000299.1:0-218 GCF_007558965.1 Bacillus sp. HY001
TAACTTATGATTTTTTAACATATTCGATACTTGCAAATCTTCTATACCGATAACATCGTGGTTTTTGATGATTTCAGTTGAGATTTTGTCCAAGTAATCTTTTCTAGCATTAGCTATGTTTTCATGAATTCTAGCTACCCTTACTCGTTGTTTATTCCAGCGAGAAGATCCTTTCATTCTTCTAGAAAGAACACGCTGTGCTTTTGCCAACTTCTCTT
>NZ_VLTE01000300.1:0-415 GCF_007558965.1 Bacillus sp. HY001
AACAATTAATCTATTAGGTGATAAGAATAAAATCTTACAATAGATTATAGGGGGAGAAATTTATGAAGAAAATTTTAGTTGGTGCAATAACAATAGGAATTATACTAGGATCTGGTAGTAGTTTTGCTGCTGCAGATGAGCTTGATAGTATTTCTAAAAATGAAAATACAATTCAATCGATATCTGCTTCAACCACAAAATCAATAACTACGAATCAATTTAATAAAGTTTATGCAGCCATGAAAAAATATGAAGGTACACCGTATAAATATGGTGGGAATAGTCCTAAAACTGGGTTTGATTGTTCGGGATTAATGCAATGGGGATATGGGACACAAGGGATTAAATTGCCACGTACAGCACAAGATCAATATAATAAAACTACACGTATCGCTAGAAGTGCTCTCCAACCAGG
>NZ_VLTE01000301.1:0-239 GCF_007558965.1 Bacillus sp. HY001
AAAGGCGGAGAAAACACCTTTACTTGGAAATACACAGCTCCTCATTCAACAAGTCAATGGCACTATTACATCACGAAAAAGGGATGGAATCCAAATAACCCTTTAACAAGAGCAGATTTTGAGCCAATTGGTACTGTAAAGCACGATGGTTCTAAAGCATCTAATAATTTATCACATAAAATCAATGTACCAACTGATCGCAGTGGGTACCATGTTATTTTAGCTGTTTGGGATGTAGC
>NZ_VLTE01000302.1:0-231 GCF_007558965.1 Bacillus sp. HY001
CGGCAACCCTCGTGGTGCAATAGCAATTAAAAGAGAATTACAACTACTAGAAGAAGCAAAGCTAACATTGCCTCGTATGATTCATGTTTTAAATATGGCAGATGAGGATTATGTAGAAGATATTGAAAAGCTATCTTCCCAAAAAATTGCGGTGACAATTCCGTATGACAGGGATCGTACGAGTTATGAATGGGGGATGCAGTTTGGTTCCCCGCAAATTAATACAAAGGT
>NZ_VLTE01000303.1:0-200 GCF_007558965.1 Bacillus sp. HY001
AAGCACAAAAAAAATATGCCCTGGTATGTAGTAGAATATATAGAAATGAAAGCAATGCTCTCCCCTGCTACTTTATATGGATATATAACAGAATTTGAAAAGTTTTTTAAATGGATGATTGAGAAACGAATAGCGGTCATAAATGGAAATGTCGCAACTGAAATACATGAAATTCCAATTGAATTGTTAGAAAGCCTACC